>JBGTBK010000102.1:0-10370 GCA_041749355.1 Sandaracinobacter sp.
GGCGCCTGCGGGGCGTCATGAACGCTCTGGTGGGGGTGCGCAGGGGCAGTCGCTTGCAGCGATCGATGCGAAGCGGCGGTTCGATGCGGCGCTTTCGGCCGTTGGCCCCGGGTTGCGGGACATTCTTTGGCGGGTTGCCTGCGAGGGCGAAGGGCTGGCCGAGGCCGAGCGCGGCCTGGGGTGGCCGGCGCGGGCGGCCAAGCTTGTGCTCGGGCTTGCACTGGACCGGCTGGTTGAGCACTATGAGAACCAATATGGTAAAATGCATGTTGACAATCGTGACGATGTGGATTAGAGATTTGGGCATGCTCCGGAATTGCGGCTGAGGGGCGAGCGGTTCCGGGGCGCTGCCTGGTCGGTCGGTGCACTTCGGCGTTCGGGCTGGCGGGAGACGGCGTGTGCGGGAATTGTCCCTGATGGAGCGCCTGGTCAGTCTGCCGGCCGAGAGCCGGGCCGAGGTGCTTTCGCTGGTGCCGGACGACTGGCAGCTGGATGTGCTGCAGAGCTGGCGCTGGACGGCCCGGCCGTCGCAGCTGGCGCCGGAAGGGGATTGGTCGCAATGGCTGATCCTGGCCGGGCGCGGCTTTGGCAAGACCCGGGCCGGCGCCGAGTGGGTGACGGACATGGCGCGGCGGTCGCCCGGTGCCCGGTTCGCGCTGGTTGGGGCGACGGCGCATGACGCAGCGACTGTTATGGTTGAAGGAGAATCCGGGCTTGTTGCGGTGGCGCCTGCTGGCTTCCAGCCGAACTGGGTGCCGTCGCGACGTTTGCTGAGCTGGCCGAACGGGGCGCAGGCTTCTTTGCTTTCGGCGGTGGAGCCGAACCAGCTGAGAGGCCCCCAGTTTCACTTCGCCTGGTGCGATGAGTTGGCAGCCTGGCCGAAGCCGCGGGAAGCCTGGGACAATTTGCGGATGGGTTTGCGCCTGGGTCAGCACCCGCGGGCTGTCGTGACCACCACGCCGAGGGCGCTGCCGTTTCTGAAGGCCTTGATTGCGATGCCGGGCACAGTGGTGACGCGCGGGTCGACGTTCGACAATCGTGCGAACCTGTCACCAACCTACCTGGCGGAGCTGGGGCGAGGTTATGGCGGGAGCGCGATCGGCCGGCAGGAACTGATGGGCGAGATGCTGGAGGCGCAGGAGGGCGCCCTGTGGAGCCTCGATGGGCTGGACGGTTGCCGGGAGGCCGAGGCGCCGCAGCTGGTGCGGGTTGTGGTGGGCGTCGATCCGCCGGCCGGGCCTGGTGGCTGCGGGATCGTGATCGCAGGGCTTGATGCAGGCGGCGTGGGCCATGTGCTGGCGGATGCCAGCGTTCGGGGCGCTGCGCCGGAGGGCTGGGCGCGGGCTGTGGCGGCTGCCTATGAGCGGTATCGCGCCGACCGGGTTGTGGCGGAAACCAACAATGGCGGGGACATGGTGGAGAGCGTGCTGAAGGCGGCTGCGCTTGCGCTTCCGGTGAAGCAGGTGAAGGCGACGCGGGGGAAGGCAGCGCGGGCCGAACCGGTGTCTGCCTTGTATGCGGCTGGCCGGGTTCGGCATGCGGGGCACTTTCCCGAGCTTGAAGACGAGATGTGCGGGCTGGTGCTTGGGGGTGGCTATGTCGGCCCCGGCTCATCGCCGGACAGAGCGGATGCGCTGGTCTGGGCGCTGACGGAGCTGATGCTTGGCGGCCGGGCGCTTGGCCCTGCCGTGCATGTGCTGGGCGGCTGAACAGGAGATTGCGATGAAGGCGTTTCTGGATGGGCTGTCCCCCCGGGCGGCCCTTGCCTGGCTGCGTGCGCGGCTTGGCGAAGGCTCCACCTGGGTGGGGCTGGCGATGATTGCTGTCGTTCTGGGATCGGATCCGATGCAGGCCTATGGCCTGGCGCAAGCGATCAGCTTGATCGTGGGAGGCGGACTTGTGGCAACCGGACCGCTGCCTTCGAAGGCGGATGGCCAATGAACTGGGCGAGCCGGCTGATGGGGCGCCCGGAGCGCAAGGCGCTGGGGGGTGGGCGGCCCTGGGCGATTGCCCAGCCACCCGGCGGGGAGCCGCCGGCAACCTATGAGGGGCAGGTGCGGGCCGCCTGGCGCAATCCGGTGGCGCTGCGTGCCGTACGGCTGGTGGCCGAGGGGCTGTCGAGCGTGACGCTGCAGGCTGGCGGCATGGGCCATGACGCAATTCGGCTGTTGCCGCCTGCGCTGCTGGAAGCGGTGGCGACCCACATGCTGCTGCATGGAAATGCCTTTCTGGAGACAGGACTGGACCTTGGCGGGCTGCCGGCCGAGCTGTGGGTGTTGCGGCCCGAGCGGATGCGGCTGGAAACGGATGCCAATGGTTGGCCGCTGGCCTGGCTGCACCAGGTGGGCGGGCGGTTGCAGAGGCATCCGGCGCAGGGCGATGCGCAGATGCCCGGCCTGTTGCACCTGAAGGCATTCGACCCGCTGGACGACCATCTGGGGGCCGGATCGGTGGCGGCTGCGAGCGAGGCGATCGCCTTGCTGCAGGCAGCCGGGCGGTGGAACCGCTCTCTGGTGGCGAATGCGGCGCGGCCGTCTGGCGCTCTGCTGCTGGACGGTGAGGATGGCCCGCTTTCGGCCGAGCAGTTCGGGCGGCTGCGCGAGGAGATCTAGGCGGGGTTCCAGGGTGCGCACAATGCCGGGCGGCCGATGCTGCTGGAGGGCGGGTTGAGGTGGCAGCCGCTGTCACTGACGCCGGCGGAAATGGACTTCCAGCGGGCCCGGGAGGCGGCTTCGCGCGAAGTGGCGCTGGCCTTCGGGGTGCCGCCGATGCTGCTGGGGCTGCCGGGGGATTCCACCCATGCCAATTATGCCGAAGCCAATGTGGCTTTGTGGCGGTTGACGATCCTTCCCTTGCTGAACCGGATCCTGGACGGCGTTTCGCGGCATCTTTCGCTGTGGTGGCCGGGGCTGCGGCTGGAGCCTGACCTGGACCTGGTGCCGGCCTTGTGGGCCGACCGGGAGCGGCTGTGGCGGCATGTGCTGGCGTCAGGGGCACCAGATCTGCAGCGGGCCAACATGCCGGTTGGTTGGGCCTGGCCTGCCTGGGATGTTCTGCAGCTGGAGGATTATGGCTTCGTGACCGCGGGGGACGAGGCCGGCATGGCCCGTGCGCGGGCCGCAGCCGATGCAGCGCTCGGCTATCCGGCGGCTGCTCAGCACTATCTCGCGGGGTTCGTTCTGCAGCCGGAAGAGGCTGGGCGGGAATGGCCATTGGTGGCTGGGGCCGCCCGGGCAGCGGTTGGCCGGAGTGTTGCGGAGGTCTTCCTGTGGGCCTGGCCGCAGGTCGCGCGGGACGGCTTCGTCTGGCTTTCGATCCGCGATTTCGATGGGACTGGAGGTGATGCGGTGCAGGCCTTTCACGATGTGCGGTTTCCGCTGGAACTGGGGTTCGATGCGGTTGGCGGGCCGGAGTTTGCAACGCAGGTCGCGCTTCTTGCGTCGGGCCATGAACAGCGCAATGTGCAGTGGGCGCAAGCGCGCCTGTCCTATGATGCGGGCCTTGGCGTGCGGTCTGAGGCGGATCTTGTGGAACTTGTGGCGTTCTTCAGGGCGCGACGCGGCCGAGGGTTCGGCTTCCGGCTGCGCGATCCGCTGGACTTCAGCAGCAGCCCGACAGGCGATGTGCCCTCTGCCGAAGACCAGCTGCTTGGCGTGGGTGATGGCCTGACGCTGCGATTTCCCCTCGTGAAGCGCTATGGGTTTGCAGGCGCAGAAGAGGTTCGCCGGATCACCCGGCCCGAGGCCGGCACAGTGCTTGTGTCGGTGGCAGGCGTTCCTGCCGGTGGCTGGCAGTTGGCCGACGGTGGCGTGATCGAGCTGACTGACCCTCCCGCGGTGGGGGCCGAAGTTCGCGCCGGCTTCCGGTTCGATGTGCCCGTGCGGTTTGCCGCCGACCGGCTTGAGGTGTCGCTGTCTGGCGTCCGATCCGGTGAAGCGCCCAGCGTTCCGCTGGTGGAGATCCGTGAATGAGCAGGTCTGGGGACATGATCAGCGCGGCTGTCGGAGGGCTTGCCCTTTGTTGGCGGCTTGCCCGCCCGGATGGCGTGGTGCTTGGCTTTACCAGCCACGATCGGGATATCCTGCGTGACGGGGTGGTGTACCGGGCAGGGCCAGGGATGACGCCATCGGCGGTTGTTCAGACCGATGAACTTGCCGGGGACAGCATGGCTGTCGAGGGTGTGCTGGCGTCGTCCGCCATTACGGCAGCCGATCTGGCCGCCGGTGTGTGGACGGGGGCGGTGGTGGAGGTGCTGGTTGCCGACTGGTCAGACCCGGATGCCGAGTTGCTGTGCCTGTCGCGCGGGCGGATGGGCGAGGTCGTGAGGCTTGGCATCGGCGCCGGAGATGGCGGACCGTTCCAGGTGGAGCTTCTGTCTGAACTGGAAATGGTGGAGGCGGTTCTGCCGCTTCGATTGAGCCCGACCTGCCGGAATTCGCTTGGTGACGGTGCGTGCGGAGTGAATCTGGACCCTTTCAGGCTGGATTGGGATGTTGCCGGAGGGATCGGCAACCGGCTGCTTCTGGCGCCTGGCATCGCGGACCCCGCGCGATTTTCGGGAGGTCGACTGCGCTTCATTCGTGGCCCGCTGAGCGGGCAGGACATGGAGATTGTGGGGGCTGATGCGGGCGGACTGCTGCTTGACACCGGGGTGTTGCCGGACGGGCTGGTTGGCGCCCGGGTTCGGCTGACCCCGGGATGCGACAAGCGCCTTGCCACCTGCCACGAACGCTTTGGCAATGTGCGTGCGTTCGGCGGCGAGCCTTATGTGCCCGGAACCGACGCGCTGCTCCGCTATGCCCAGCCTTGACCGGCATCGACAGGCCGACCGGCTGGAGGCAGCTGCGCTTGCACTGGTCGGGACGGCGTTCCGGCCTCAGGGAAGGGGGGTCTCTGGGTGCGACTGCCTTGGGCTTGTTCTGGCAGTGGCGAAGGCAGGCGGTGTCCACCTGGAGGTGCCCGAACAGCCCTTGCGCGGCGCTCGTCTGGCGGCAGTCAGGGCCCGCTTGCAGGACCTTGGATTTCGGCAACTGCCATTTGCGGCTGCGGAGCGGGGAGACCTGCTTTTGCAGGCGCCAGCAACCTTGCAGGTCCATCTGGCAATTCGGGTCGGTGACGGACTGGTCGAGGCGCATGCCGGGCTTCGGCGCGTTGTGGTTCGGTCGATCGGGGCGGGCGAAGACTGGGATTCTGCCTGGCGTCTGCCCTTGGGAGAACAATGATGGCGTCTGTGTTGTTTTCGACCATCGGGCAATCGATCGGTGGGCCGCTGGGCGCTGGAATTGGCGCAGCGATAGGTGCTGGTGTCGATGCCAGCCTGTTCCGGAAGCGGCAGTCTGGGGCCGGGGATGGGTTTGCCAGCCGATCGGCCTATGGTGAGACCGTGCCGCATGTGTTTGGGCGGACCCGGGTTGCAGGCCTGCTGATCTGGGCAACGCCGCTTCAGGAGCGTGGAGACAAGGGGCAGGGGCGGCGGTCGCGGGCAACCAGCTTTGCGATGGCCTTGTCGCGGGGGCCGGTTGCCGAGATCGGGCGGATCTGGGCCGACGGCGCGATTATTCGCAACGCCGATGGCGACTTTCTGGTCAACTGCAGCATGCGGCTGCACTCCTTGGGGCAGAGTGAACCGGATCCCCTGATCTTTGCGGCCGAGGGTGAGGCAGGTGCTCCGGCTTTCAGTTCGCTGACTTACGTGACTTTCGAGTCTTTCGACCTTGGGCCTTTCGGAAACAGGATCCCTTCGCTCAGCTTCGAGGTGACTGCAGAACTGGATCAGCCAGATGACTGGCTCGGGACAATGGCTGCAATGGCAGAGGCCGGCTTCGCTGCCGGAACGACTGCCGATCCGGCGGATGGCTATGCTGCAAACTTCGATACCTTTGCCGACGACGCGATGGTGATGTTGCAGGTGGCCGGCGGGCGGATCGGACATCGTGAAGGAAGACTTTCGTTTCTTGCCCTGCAGCGGCAGTTCGACATCAGCCCGGACGAACTGCTGTGGGAGCCGGAAGATCGGGAGGCGGACAGCCGCCTTGCTTCTGCAGAGCGGCCGTCGAGCTTTGGTCTTTCCTACCAGGACAGCAGCAGGGACTACCAATTGGGCTGGCAACAGGAAGGCCGATCGAGGCGGGGTCAAGCCCTGTCGACCAGCTGGGCACTTGCCGCAGACGGGTCTGTTGCGCGCGCGATTGCGGCGCGACTTTTCCGGGATGCCGAGGCTGGAGCCGAAACCATCCGCTTCGCGTTGCCGCCCACATATCTTCATGTGTCGGTTGGCGACATCGTTCGTTTGGGGGATGGCTTTGACTGGCTTGTCGTGCGGAGGGAGATTCGCGGTCTGGCTGTCTGGATCGAGGGGCGACGGGCTTCAACTGTTTTGCCTGTGGAGCCGATCGTGACGGATTCGGGCCGTATCCTGGAAGGGCCCGACAGCCCGGTGCCGCCTACGGTTTCGGTGTGTCTCGAGCCTCCTGTGCCGGTTCAGGCCGGGACAGGCGCATCGCTGATGCTTCTGGGGAGTGGAACCAGCGGCTGGCGTGGAGCCGAAGTTCGGCTTCTTCAGGGTGGCGACGAGATGGTCGTTGGCCGGATCGAGGAGGGCCAGCCTTTTGGGCGGTTGGCTGCCGACCTGCCATTCGGGCCCGAAACGCTGTGGGATGAGCGCAACACGATCCTTGTCGACACCTCGGAGGGAGTTGACCTGTTCCTGTCGCGTGAAGCGATAGACGTACTCAACGGTGCGGGACTTGTGTGTGTTGGCCAAGAGTTGGTGCAGTATCGTAGGGCAGAGCTGATTGCACCGGGTGCTGTCCACTTGTCCGGCCTGCTACGCGGACGGTTCGGGACTGGTGGGCAAGCCGATTTCGCCCCTGCCGGCAGTCTGGTTATGGCAGTGCCCCGATCCGGCCTTTCCAGCCTGCAGCTTGCAGATGATTCGGTCGGGCGAGAACTGGTCCTGCTGCTCGCCGGAGCTGGGGATCCATTGGGTGGGTTCGAGGTTCGGCGCCTGGTGCAGGGACATGGGTTGGCCCCTCTTTCGCCGGTGCATGTGCGTGGAGCGCGCCGGTCGGACCAGTCCATCGTCTGCAGCTGGGTCGGGCGCAGCCGGCAAGGCTGGTGGTGGGGTCAGACTGGCGACGCCGGGTCGGGGCCATTGCTGTGGCACTTCCAGGGAAATGATGGGCAGGCATGGGTGGTGCCGGCCAATGCGTCTGGGATTGAACTGTCGGCCGAAGCGCAGGTCGCGCGATTCGGTGCGTTGCTTCCGCCGGGTGAGTTTCGCGTTGAAGCGGTTGGGGAGGGGCCGGCCTGGCTGCGATTCTCGCCGGCGGTTCCGGTCTAAGAGAGGACATTTTGTGGAAGAGACACTGCGCCTTCGCCTGCCCCTGCTGGTTGCCGGGCAGGGGCAGAAGGAAATCACACATAACGAGGCGCTGCTGCTTCTGGATGCTGCCATCGGAGCGTCCGTTGAGCGTCGGGACGTGCTGGTGCCGCCTGACGATGCCCAAGAGGGGCAGTGCTGGCTGGTGCCGGCAGGGGCATCGCTTGGTTGGGATGGGCAGGCCGACAAGCTCGCGCTTTGGACCGCAGGCGGGTGGCGCTTCCTGCATGTTCCCGAAGGCTTCACGGTTTACGTAAGGCAAGAGCAGCTGCGCATCTGCCGGCTTGGCAGCGGCTGGCTGCCGGAAGCGCCAATCGGTGCCCCGGCTGCGCCGATCACCTTGCCCGTTGGCGGTGGGGTCGTAGATGCGGAGGTGAGGGCTGCGCTTGCGCAAGTCATGCAGAGGTTGGTTGGCTTGGGCCTGATTCAGCCCTGATTGCAGACGGCTGCGGACTGTTTGAAGCTCAACATGTTGCTCTGATAACACAGTTTTGGTGAACGGACCCCTTGCTATCGCGCACCCGCCTCGTTTAGATGGCGGTGCCTTAGTGCGTCATACGTAGAAGGGGATAGTTATGGGGAAGTTCGCCGTTGCGGTCGCACTTGCGACCACGGTGCTGGCAGGGGCCGCGCATGCGCGCGACAACTCCTGGTACATCGGCCTTGATGCCGGTGGTTTCATTTCTGAGACCAAGGGTTGGGATCTGGAGACGCCTGCGGGTGTTGGTACATCGGATGCAATCCGCAACAAGTATGAGCCCGGTTGGGAAGTCGGTGGCGTTCTCGGCTACGATTTCGGTGCATTCCGCAGCGAATTTGAAGTCGCTTACAAGAACGCCAACCTTGATGTGGTGACTGTTGCCGGTGGCGTTACGCTTCCGGGGCCGAACCGCGTCCAGACAGGCCGTAACGAAGCTGCAGACGGAAATGCGCAAATCCTTTCGTTCATGCTGAATGGCATGTTCGACTTTGGTGCCGAAGAGGGTTCTCCGTTCGGCGGGTTCGTCGGCGGTGGCGTCGGGATCGCGCGCTTCAAGTCGCACATCTGGCAACTTGAAAAGTTCGTTGGCCCGGCCTTTTCGGATGACAGCGACACCGGGTTCGCGTGGCAGGCTCTTGCTGGCGTTCGCTATGCTCTGTCGGAGAAGGTTGATCTGTCGCTGAAGTACCGCTTCTTCAACATGAACGGTATCGATCTGCAGACGACCAACGGCAACGACCTGTCGGGCAACTGGCGCAGCCACAGCCTGCTGCTCGGGGTGAGCTTCAACCTGTTTGAGCCGGAAGCTCCGCCTCCGCCGCCTCCGCCCCCGCCGCCGCCGCCTCCGCCTCCTCCGCCGCCTCCGGCGCAGGTGGTGCCTGGTCCGTTCCTTGTCTTCTTCGACTGGGACAAGTACGACATCACGCCGGAAGCTGCTGCGATCCTCGATCGTGCCGCCGAGGCTTACATGCAGACTGGCCAGTCTTCGGTTGTGATCGATGGTCACACCGACACCTCGGGCTCGGCCAAGTACAACCAGGGCCTGTCCGAGCGTCGGGCCAATGCCGTGCGCGCCTACATGGCGGGCAAGGGCATTGCGGAAAGCCAGATGACGACACGGGGCTTCGGCTTCAATCGTCTGCTGGTCGACACTCCGCTTGGGGTGCGCGAGCCGCAGAACCGGCGTGCCGAAATCGTCTTCGGTCAGCCAACCAACTGATCTTGTTCCGGGGGCCTCGGCCCCCGGGCGCAGGACAAGAAAGACCCGCGCCTGTAGGCGCGGGTCTTTTCATTTGTCGCTTGCGCGTGACCTGCGGCTGCTACTGTGACAGCCGGAAGGGGCTCGCAAACTTTGCCGTGTAGAGGGCGGGATTCAGTTCCCGCCAGGCAGCGGCCTGACGCGCAATGCCTTCAGCGGCAGCGACGTTTCCCGGAACACGGGTCTGAAAGCTGCGGCACGACGGCCCATTCGAGGCGAGGCGCCAGAAGCTGGTCCTGCTTGGTGTCGACGCTGGTGCGAAGTGCGGGCAATTCGGCGTCAGCGAACTCGCCGAACTGGCCCTTCGGCACTGCAAGTGACCGACGCCCCACCATCGCTGCGGTATTGCAAAAGCTGACCTGTCCGTCGAACGAAGCCCAGCTCTGGTTCGAACGAGTCGCATATGAGTCGAATGCGCGTTGCCCGGCTTTGCCCTTCGTGCGGACAAAGTAGCTGGTCATTGTTTTGAACGCATTGCTCATTTCGTCGGAGTGCTGACGAAGGATTGCGTTGTATGTCGGCACCGTGGCGAGAAATGGGGAGAACTGGCACTGCAGGGCTGCCACGTTCAAGCCTGAACGGAGTGACCAGATCTTGTCGGCCCGCGCCTCCTTCGCATTCATGCCCGGAAGAGGGGCCGGAACCGCGATCGCGGCTCTGGCCCCTTCCGCCAAGAGGAACGCTGGCAACAGCAAGAAGACGGCTTTGATCCTAGCCTTGCCCGTGGGCGAGCGCCAATCCTGGTTCATCAGCCGAGGATTTTCCCAAGCTGCATTGCAATGCCCATGTCGCCTTCGACCTTCAGCTTGCCCATCATGAATGCCATCTGTGCATTCTGCTTTCCGGCTGCAATGTCCTGGAAGTCGGCCATGGACACTTTCACCCGGCAATCTGCCGCTCCCGGATCATTGTCGACGACAGCCGGGGTGGTTGTCCCGTCGATGCGCACGCAGCCGTCATCACCGAAATCGAAGGTCACAACCTTTCCGGCAAGGCCACCATTCTTGGACACGCGCTCTGACATGCCCTGGGTCACTTCAGTCAGGCTCATTTCAATCTCCCTCCACTTAGAAGAAAGGCCGCCTTTCGGGGGCGGCCTTTCCAAAACCAATCGACCAGACTGGCCGATTTGGCGGCCAGTTTACTGGGCCGGCGCTTCTGCCGGAGCAGCGGCGGCGGCATCGGTTGCAGCGGCAGCAGCGTCGGTCGCGGCGGCAGCGGCATCGGTTGCAGCAGCAGCGGCATCGACT
>JBGTBK010000103.1:0-8421 GCA_041749355.1 Sandaracinobacter sp.
CTCGACCGGGCCGTGGCCGCCCGCCGGACAGGCGAGGTGATGCTGATCGCGGCAACCGGCCTCAAGGGCGAATGGGCCGAGGTGCCGCCCGACTATCTGCGCCGCATCGCCCGCGCATTGGTGGCCGTGGGCCATGCGCCCGAAGCACGGCTGATCGTCTCAGAAGCAGCGACCAGGGGCTGAACCCAAGGAACAAAGGGGCCCCGGCGATGTGCCGGAGCCCCTTTTTGTCTGATCTGCGGTCGAAGGCCGGGCAGACGCCCTGGCCTTACGCTTCGCTGGTCGTTTCGCTGGTCGGTTCGGCGTCTTCGACCGGTTCGTCGGTCGCGATCTCGCCCGGCTCGGCGTTCGGATCGAAGGCTTCGGTGAAGCCCGCTTCCTCGCGCTCGAACAGGTCCTGGGTCACGTCGACGCCCTTGGCCTGCAGTTCGGCTTCTTCCGGCGAACGGGCAACGTTCACCTTGGCCGACACGGTCACTTCCGGGTGCAGCACCAGCTTCACTTCGGAAATGCCAAGCGACTTGATGGGCTTGTCCAGCACCACGGCCGACTTCAGCACCTTGTGGCCGGATTCGGTGATGGCCTCGGCAATGTCGCGGGCCGAGACCGAACCATAGAGCGCGCCGGCGTTCGAGGCCTGGCGGATCAGCACGACCGACACGTCGGTCATGGTGGCTGCCTGGGCCTGCGCTGCCTCGCGCCGCTTGGCGTTGTCGGCTTCGATCGTTGCGCGCTGGGCTTCGAACTTGGCCTTGTTGGCGTCGGTTGCGCGAAGCGCCTTGCCGCGCGGCAGCAGGAAGTTGCGGGCAAAGCCCGGCTTCACCGAAACCACGTCACCGATGCGGCCGAGCTTTTCCACGCGTTCGAGAAGGATCACATCCATGTGCAAGTGCTCCTTACTTCACGAGGTAGGGCAGCAGGCCGAGATGGCGTGCGCGCTTGATGGCTTGGCTGAGTTCGCGCTGCTTCTTGGCGGAAACCGCCGTGATGCGCGAAGGAACGATCTTGCCGCGCTCGGAAACGAAGCCCTGCAGCAGGCGGATGTCCTTGTAGTCGATCTTCGGCGCGTTGTTGCCCGAGAAGGGGCAGCTCTTGCGACGGCGGAAAAACGGGCGTGCCATGGCTTACCAGGCTCCTTCTTCACGGGGGGCGCGTTCCATGCGGGGGCCCCGGTCTGCACCACGGTCACCACGGTCACCACGGTCGCCACCACGGCCACCGCGATCACCACGGTCACCGCGGTCTCCACGCTCGCCGCGCTCGGCACGGTCGGACTTCTTCATCATCGCCGACGGGCCGGCTTCCAGCGCCTCGACCCGGATGGTCTGGTAGCGGATCACGTCCTCGTTCAGGGCGACCTGGCGCTCCAGCTCCTGAACCGCGGCCGCCGGGCCGTCGATGTTCAGCAGCACATAGTGCGCCTTGCGGTTCTTTGCGATGCGATAGGCGATGTTGCGCAGACCCCAATATTCGGTGGTCTTCACTTCGCCGCCGGTTTCGGTGACGATCTTCGTGAACGCTTCTGTAAGGGCTTCCACCTGCGCCGGCGCCAGATCCTGACGCGCGAGGTAGACATGCTCGTAAAACGGCATGCGCTTGTCTCTCTTCTCACTGCCGATCGCTGGCCTGCGGCGAATTCCGCTGGCCCCTCCGGCTGTCTTCGGGAGCGCGGCCCATAGGGGAAGCCGCGATTCGTTGCAAGTGGAAGGGCGGGGGCAAGCAGAAGGGAAGGGGGCAGGCAGAAGGTTGGGGCCAGCCTTCAGCCTGCCAGAGCCGATCGCGCAATCGTGGCCAGGTGTGCCAGCATCGGAAGCGAGGGCGCGCCCGACTGCCGTGCCGCCTGGATGGTGCGCGACAGGGCTTCGGTCTCGGCGCCATGGCTGTCGAGCCAGCCCATGGTCGTTGCCAGCGGGTCCCCGCCTGCGTCGGTCAGCCGTCGGATCAGGTCGAGGCGCATGGTCTCGAAGCCGCGGGCCGTGGTCGCGGCCAGCAGCCGCTCCCAGCTGTCGGCTGGTGATAGCGCCCGGGTCGCGCCATGCGCCCAGTCGATCCCAAGGGCCTCGCCAAGGCGGGTGTAGGCTTCGGCCGTCCTGGCTTCGTCGAGGTCCAGATCCGACGACAGCGCGACCACCCCGGCCGCACCCGAAAGCGCGCTCAGTGTCGCGATCCAGTCGACAACGTTGGTCGGTGCGCCGGCCAGCGTCAGCCGCTGGCGAACCGCCTCCACCTGCGCGCGCGGCTCGGGCCGCAGCAGCTTGTCCAGCCGGCCAAGCAGCCGCTTGAGGCCCGGTGCCAGCCGGGCCGACAGACGCTCGGGCTCTTCGGCGCCGGTCCGCGTTGCAAGATCACCAACAAGCATCCGCGTCACTGCAGAGGCTTCGGCGTGGAAGGCAAGCGCCTGCGTCGCGGGCACATGGGCTGCATCTATCGCGGCCCACAGGCTTTCCAGGTCGAACAGGGTGCGGGCCGACACGAAGGCGGCCGCGATCGTCGACAGCGGGCAGCCCAGTTCGGCTGCCAGATCGTGCGCCAGCGTCATGCCGCCCCGGTTCACCAGCAGGTTTGCAAGCTTGGTCGCAACGATCTGCCGGCGCAGCTGGTGGCCCTTGATCTCGCCGGCAAAGCGCTCGCGCATCATCGGCGGGAAGGCGCGGAACAGGTCGGCCTCCAGCAGCGGGTCGAGTACCACGTCGCTTTCGACCAGCGCGTCCTTCAGTTCCATCTTGGTGTAGGACAGAAGGATGGCGAGCTCGGGCCGGGTGAGGCCGCGGCCCAGCCGTTTGCGCTCCTCGATCTCGCGCGGGCCCGGCAGCCCCTCCACCGCCCGGTCCAGCCGCCCTGAGGCCTCCAGCAGCTCCATCAGCCGCACATGGCTCTGCAGCCGCTCGCGGGCGTGGGATTCGGCCACCGACAGCACCAGCGTCTGCGCGGAATTGTTCGACAGCACGGACGCGGCCACTTCGTCGGTCATCTGGGCCAGCACGCTGTCGCGCTCGTCGGCGGCAAGTCGCCCGGCCCGGGCTGCAGCCCCCAGCGCGATCTTGATGTTCACCTCATGGTCCGAGGTGTCGACGCCGGCCGAATTGTCGATGAAGTCGGTGTTGAGCCGCCCGCCATGGCTTGCGAACTCGATCCGGCCGGCCTGGGTCAGGCCCAGATTCGCGCCTTCGCCGATCACGCGGGCGCGGACTTCCTGCCCGTTCACCCGGATTGCGTCATTGGCCCGATCGCCCACCTCGCTGTGCGATTCCGTGCCGGCCTTGATGTAGGTGCCGATGCCGCCGAACCACATCAGGTCCACTCGCGCCTTCAGGATCGCCGTCATCAGCTCGGGCGGGCTCAGGCTGTCTGCCTCCACCCCCAGCAGCGCGCGCACCTCGGGGCTCAGCGGAATCGACTTCTGCGCGCGCGGGAAGACGCCGCCGCCCTTCGAGATCAGCTTCGCGTCGTAATCGGCCCAGCTGGAGCGCGGAAGCGCGAACAGCCGTGCGCGCTCGGCCCAGCTCGCGGCAGCGTCGGGGTCGGGATCGAGGAAGATGTGCCGATGGTCGAAGGCCGCGACCAGGCGCAGGCTCTTCGACAGCAGCATGCCGTTGCCGAACACGTCGCCCGACATGTCGCCGATACCGGCGACGGTCACCGGGTCTGCCTGCACGTCTATTCCCATTTCGGCGAAGTGTCGCGTGACGGAAACCCAGGCCCCGCGCGCGGTGATGCCCATTGCCTTGTGGTCATAGCCCACCGAGCCGCCGCTGGCGAAGGCGTCGCCGAGCCAGAAGCCGGTGTCCAGCGCGATCGCGTTCGCCGTGTCGGAGAAGGTGGCGGTTCCCTTGTCGGCTGCCACCACCAGATAGGGGTCGTCTGGGCCTGTCCCGGATCCCGATCCGGGATCCAGCCGAACCACGTCGGCCGGCGGCACCACCTTGCCGGCCACGTCCAGATTGTCGGTGATCGACAGCAGCGTGCGGATGAACAGCTTGTAGGCTTCCAGCCCCTCGGCGGCCCAGGCTTCGCGGTTCGTGGCAGGGTCGGGCAGTTGCTTGGGATAGAAGCCGCCCTTCGCGCCGGTCGGCACGATGACGCTGTTCTTCACCACCTGCGCCTTCACCAGGCCAAGCACTTCGGTGCGGAAGTCGTCGCGCCGGTCGGACCAGCGAAGCCCGCCCCGCGCGATCGGCCCGCCGCGCAGGTGAATGCCCTCCACCCGGGGGCTGTAGACCCAGATTTCGCGCCAGGGCAGCGGCTTGGGCAGGCCCGGCACGCGGGCGGAGTCCAGCTTGAAGGCAAGCGCTGCCGGCCCGCCGGGCACGAAGGCGTTGGTTCGCAGCATCGCCTTCACCACGCCAAGGAACAGCCGCAGGATGCGGTCCTCGTCGATCGCCTGCACGGCATCGAGCGTCTCGAGCACATCGCGCTCGGCGGTCGCAGCGTCGCCCTCCTGTCCGGGCGCATGGCACGCCCGGAACAGCGCGATCAGCGCCAGCGTCGCAGCCCGGTTTCGCTTGAGTGCGTCCACAACTGTTTGGATCGAATAGGAAACGCCGGTCTGCCGCAGATAGCGGAACCAGGCGCGCAGCCAGTTGGCTTCCTCGGCGGTCAGCCCGCAGGCCGGGATCAGCGCGTTGAACGGATCATTTTCCTGCGCGCCCGACAGCACGGCGTCCAGCGCCGGGTTCACCACCCGGCAGAAGGGCGGAAGCTCATCGTGCGGAACTGTCGATTCCAGCTTGAAGTCGTGGATCCAGCCGATCTTTCCGTCGGCCAGATCGTAGGGGACTTCCTCGATCACCCGGAAACCGAAATTCTCCAGCATCGGCACCGAATCCGACAGCGGGATGATCTCGCCCAGCCGGTAGATCTTCAGCCGGATCACCGTGTCCGGGTCCTCGGCCTTGCGATAGAGCGCGACATGCCGGTCCTCGGGCGTCGACAGTTCGGTAAGCCGAAGGATGTCGTCGGCAGCCTCGGCTGGCGTGAACTCCGACCGGTAGCCGGGCGAAAAGGCCCGGCCATGGCTGAGCGCAAGGCGCGCGGCCCGAATTGCGCCGGCCCGGTCAACCAGCGCCAGCTCCAGCTCGTCGTCCCAGCCACGCGTCAGTTGCACCAGCTTCTGGTTCAGATGCTCGACATGGGGGTCCCGGGTCGCGCCCTCCACCACATAATGCACCCGGGCCAGGCCCTCTGCGCGAAGCTCGGCATCGAACTTGCCCAGCGTTCCGCCGCATTCGGCCTCCAGCATTTCGCCCACGCGCTGGCGCAGGTCTGCCGAGTAAGTCTCGCGCGGGATGTAGACCAGGATGGAGGCCTTGTTCGACCGCGTGTCGCGCCGCGCGAACAGCTGCGGTCGCGGCCGGTCCAGAAGGCTCAACAGGCCGGTTGCCATGGCGAGCAGCTCGTCGGTGTCGATCTGGAACATTTCTTCCCGGGGGAAGGTCTCGATCACATGGGTCAGTGCGCGCCCGGCGTGGCTGCGCGGGGTGAAGCCCAGCCGCTCGGCGACTTCGGCCACCTTGCGCCGCACCAGCGGCACGCGGCGCGGGCTTTCGCGAAGCGCCGCACTTGCGAAAAGGCCCAGGAAATGCGCCGCGCCGATCACCTTGCCCTTGCTGTCGAACCGGCGAACCGTGATCACGTCCAGCGGGACCGTGCGGTGAACTGTCGACCGCATCGGCGACTTGTGGATGCTGACCGGCTCGCTTTCGTTCGCCTCATCCTCGGGTGCGGGCCAGCGAACGGTGTCGCGCAGCAGGCCCAGCCGGGAGGCGCCGTCAGCCTGTCCCAGCAATGTGAAGTTGTCGGCCGCCAGCCATTCCAGGAAGGCGATCGTCTCGGCCAGCACATGGGGGGCGATCGGCGGCGGGCTGTCGTTCAGCGCGCGGGCGGCGCCGCGCAATTCGCGCAGCATCAGTTGCCAGTCGTGGACGGCCCGGCTGACGTCGCCATAGACGAGATCGAGGCTGTGCTGCAGGTCGGCGCGCTTCTTCGCGGGCGCTCGCTCCACATCCATCAGGATCAGGCTTTCGCGCGGCGCATCCGGCTCGCCGAGCGCCACAACGCAACCATCGCCGTCCCGCCGAACACCGAGGATGGGGTGCAGCAGCCGCTGGATCTCGAGGCCGAAGCTGCCAACGGTGGAGGTTGCGCTGTCGACAAGGAAGGGCATGTCGTCGGTGGACAGGATCACCGGCATGTGGCGGTGCCCGACATCGCCTTCGCCAGCGCCCACATGCACATTGTGCGTGCCCGGTATGCGGATTGCGAAGGCCCGGAACGCCAGGGCCGACAACCGCTCGAAATCCGCTTCGGTCAGGCCTTCGAGCTCCGACTCGGGGGCGCTGCCGAACAGCATGTCGCGGAACTGGCGCTGCAGCGCCGGTGGAAACCGCGTGGGATCAACCGCTGGGGTGTCTGCCGTCTTGGTTTTGCTGGGCATGCGCTCGCTCTCGCTTTCGGGGCTCGCCGGCCGCGCATCTGCGGGCCGGGCCAGACCGCTGGGCTATGCGCGACCCTTTACCGCGCTTCAAGCGGGCCGGGTTGCGGAATGTTGCGGCTGGCTCCGAAGATTCTGCGGCGCATCTGCGGCTGCGCTGTCCTTCTGTGCGCCGCAATCACGCCCCAGTCACGCCCCGGCGGCTACTGGCTGGAGCCGCCGCGGCCGCTTGTGCCCAGCCAGCTGATCGCTGCCTGAAGTTCGGAATGCAATGCGTCGGTCTCGTCCTTGGAGAGCAGCTTGCGCCAGCTCAGCACCGAAACCGCAAGCCCTTCGAGGCCGCTTGCCGGATCGGCCGCCAACGGCAGTGCAACGGCGCGGAACAGGATCCCGGGGCTTGGCCCTGCGGTGTCGGGATCGAAGTCGCTGTCGAGGTAGGTCGGCTTGCCGGCCGCAATTGCCGACAGCGCCAGGGCTGCGAGCCGATAGGGGATGGGGGCAGTCGGCCGCGAATCCGCTTTTGCCGGGCCGACTGTTGCCGGCCCGAGCCAGCTGATATCGGTGCCCGCATAGGCAATCTGGGGTTGCCCCCGCACTGGCTTGGTAACCAGAAGCGCCTGTGTGGAGAAGGGTGCACCGAGCAGGGCGCCGGCCACGTCGGCAGGCGGCATGTCCGCGTCGCCGCGAAGCCGATCCCACAGCACTTCCGCCCGTCGGGGGAGGCGCCGCTCGATGCCCGAAAGCACCTCGGAGCCACCCATCTGCGACAGAAGGTCTCCCGGCATTCCCGGCGGCACGGCACTGCGGGGTTTTTGCTGCCAAAGGCCAGCGGGCCCGCCGGAGCTGTCTTCCCCCCGCCGGCCGAAGCCCGTCCTGCCGTAGAGCTCCTCACCCGGAACCTGTCCCATATGGTCCTGCTTTCGTGTTCAGTTGATCTGTTACGGCAATCGGGGCCAGGCATTGAGCCCGCATCCGGGCAAACCTGATGAAGCTTGTCGCGGCCGAACGGGGCCGGTAAGAGGCCGCTGGTTCGGGCCCGTGATCCCGGCACCGCTGACCTCGAGCTTTCCTGCAACGGGTCCGGTGACAAGCATAGTTGCGAGCACTCTTTCTGGTGGGGACTTGATGGACGCGATTGTCAGCGCGGAGTGGCTGAAGGCCGAATATCAGAAGAGCGATGTTCGGGTGGTAGATGCCACGTTGTTCCTTCCCGAACATGGGCGCGCAGCGCGCGCCGAATTCGAAGCCGCCCATATTCCGGGTGCCGTCTTCCTTGATCTCGAGGAAGTGGCCGACCCCTCCTCGGGCCTGCCCTTCATGTTGCCGCGCCCTGAGAAGTTCGCCAGCCGCGCCCAGGCGATGGGCCTTGGCGACGGCTCGAGAATCATCGTCTACGACAACAGCCCTCTGAAGTCCGCCGCCCGGGCCTGGTGGATGTTCCACGTGTTTGGCGCCCACCAGGTGGCAGTGCTCGACGGCGGCCTCGAAGCCTGGAAGGCAGCCGGTGGCGGCCTTGAGAGCGGCAAGCCGGTGGTTCGTCACCGCCACTTCACCGTCTGGGCCGACACCTCGTCGGTGCGCGACCTTGAAGCGATGCGCGAGAATCTGAAGTCGGGTGCAGCCCAGTTGGTCGATGCCCGTTCGGCCGGCCGCTTCGCCGGCTCCGAGCCCGAGGCGCGGCCCGGCGTTCGCGCGGGCCACATGCCCGGTGCGAAGAATCTGCCATTCACCAGCCTCTACAACGCCGACGGCACGCTGAAGGATGCAGCCGGTCTGAAGGCCGCCTTTGCCGACGCCGGTGTGGACCCTTTGAAGCCACTGATCGCAACCTGCGGCTCGGGCATCACCGCCTCGTCGATCGTGCTCGCCGCAACCGTGCTGGGCGCCAAGGACCCGGCGCTGTATGACGGCAGCTGGGCCGAATGGGGCGCGCATCCCGACACGCCGGTCGTAACCGGCGCGTGAGGGTTTCGAACCCTCGCGGGTTCGCA
>JBGTBK010000104.1:0-8793 GCA_041749355.1 Sandaracinobacter sp.
GCGTAGACCTTGGCCGCGCCGGCGGCAACGAGTGCGTCGACCAGCGCTTCGCCGATGCCGCGGTTGGCGCCGGTGACCAGCGCGATTCGTCCTTCGATTGGATAACCCATGATCCCCTCCGGAGGTGGCATACCAGACAGACCGTTCTGTCTCTTCTGGCTTGACGATAGACAGACCTGTCTGTATTGTCAAGGATGACCACCACGCCGCCGGAATCCACGCAGCTTTGCGTCCGCGACCGCCTGCTCGATGCGGCCGATCGGCTCTTCTACCAGGAGGGCGTGCAAGCCGTCGGCATCGATCGGGTGCTGGCCGAGGCGGGTGCGGCCAAGGCGTCGCTGTACGCGCACTTCCGCAGCAAGGACGAACTGATCGCCGCCTACATCGAGCGGCGCATACTCGCCACTCGCGAACAGCTGCTCGCGTTCGTCGCCGCCGTGCCAGCGGACAAGCGCGCACTCCGGCTCTTCGACTTCGTCGTCGACTGGGTGGAGTCGCCCGGCTTCCGCGGCTGCCCACTGCAGCACATCGTCGGTGAGGTGCACGACGACGCGCACCCGGCGCGCATGTTCTGATCGCGATGATTGCGGCCGCATCGCACCAGCTGAACGGCGACGGCGCACGCGCTGCGCAATGGGCCTCCGAAGCGCGGCGATCGGGCGCTGGGCTGACGCAAGCGGATTTCTTCCGGAGTTTTCCATTCGAGACCGGGCCAGGGCGCGATCGGCTGTCGGAGGCATTGGCCAGCCTGGGTTTCTAGCGCGGGGGGCCGGCAGGGCTAGCCCTCCCAGCCGAAGACATCCTCCACGCCGACGCCGAACAGGCGGGCGATGCGGAAGGCGGTTTCGAGGCTGGGGGAGTAATGGCCCTGCTCGATCGCGATGATGGTGTGGCGCGTGACGCCGACGGCCTCGCCCAGTTGTGCCTGGGTGAGGCCGCCTTGCGCTTCGCGGTATTCCTTCACGCGGTTGGTGATGGGGGGGCGCTTTGCCACCCTTCAGACCCCGCGGCGGAAGAGCGTGATCAGGATCGCCTGCTCGGCAATTTCGGCCAGCATCAGGGACAGGAACAGGGTGTGGAACAGGAGGTTTCCGTGTCCGTGCTGCAAATAGTGCAGCATGGAGGTGATGGCGAGGAAGCCGAGCACCCAGCCGCTCCAGGCCGCAGAGCGGTCGATGATCCGCCGCTCGCGCTCGTCGGCGGGGGCGTTGGCCTCGCTCGGGCTGCGGATGGCGAGCACGGTCTGCACGACGATGGAGCCAATGATGATCCACAGTGTCGCCACCACGACCGGGCCCATCGGCGCGTTGATGCTGTGCAGCGACCAGGTCCAGGGCTTCATCTGGAACAGGTACAAGCCGGTGACGGCGAGCCAGAGCAGCAGCATGAGGCGCGCGGACCTTTCCCGGAAAGAGGCATCGCTGAAAGGCATGATTGGCTCCTGATGTCGAAAATCTTCGACATGCACTAGGAGCGAGTCGGGGCGATGTCAAAGATTTTCGACATTTCATAATTGAGAAAGCGGGCGGTCGTGGTAAAGGATGATGGACAGGCCGGTATAGAGATTGAGGTTACGCCTGAGATCATTGAGGCCGATAAGCGCCTTCGTGCCGAAGTTATGCGCTGGCTAAGGCTTTCTTCATTGTCGCGCACGCCTCCTCAAGCGCAAGAAGCTTGTCCGCCAGTTCTCCAACCTGTTGGATCGTCCACCTCTTTGGCTGCCCTGTAAGTTTCGCCTTACCTGAGTAGCTGCGAACGGTGACTTCGCCGTCGCTGTTATGCCCGAAAAGGCCGTGAGCCACTTCATTGCGATCTAGGAATGCAGATTTACATTCTCTAATAAACTTCGTGACAACTGCGGCGTCCTTTTTGTCCTTTACAAAGGTGTTTACCAAGCGTTCCATCAAATCGAGCTTGGCCCGCGCCTGCATTGGCCTGACGAGCGCGTTGGCCTGGATATCGTTTAGATCGAGTGTTGCCGTGATGAGGCCGCAAAGTTCGTCATCGAGGTATGCGCTTGCTATAATGACGCGCGCAATCTCCTTGGTGTATGCATCCAGAAACTCCGGAGACCTCTCGTCCATGCCCGTTACCGATCACAAAACAGACGACGTGCTGCGGCGCATGCTGGCAACGAAGACTCAGCCGCGCAAGTGAAGTAAGTCTAACGGCGGCGCAGTCGGCTCCGGTCCAGCTGGTCGACCTTCGTCACCCCCATCAGCTTCATGTCGCGCTCGATTTCGGCCTGCAGGCGGGTGAGGATTCGGCGGACGCCGGGTTCGCCGGCGGCGCCGAGTGCGTAGAGGTAGAGGCGGCCTCCGGAGCAGGCGCGGGCACCCGCCGCCAGCGCCTTCAGCACATGGGTCCCGCGCTGGATTCCGCCGTCGCAGATGATCTCGATCCGGTCCCCCACGGCATCGGCCAGTTCGGCGATCTGGTCGAACGGGGCGCGGCTGCCATCCAGTTGGCGGCCGCCGTGGTTGGAGACCATTATGGCGGTTGCGCCGATGTCGATTGCGCGCTTTGCGTCGCCCACGCTCATCACGCCCTTCAGGCAGAAGGGCTTGTCGCCCCAGCTCTTGCGGATGGCCTCTGCCCGCTTCCAGTCGAGTGTCTGGTCGAGCATCTGGGTGAAATAGTCGGCGACCGACAGGGATTTCGAGCTGCCCTCGGGCAGGTGGCCGGCGAGGTTGGGCAGGCTGAACTTCTCGCGGAAGAGATAATCCAGCGCCCAGCGCGGCTTGGTTGCATATTCCCAGATGCTGGAGGCGGTGAACTGCGGCGGGCTGGTGAAGCCTGTGCGCAGGCAGCGCTCGCGGTTGCCGCCGACGATGGTGTCGACCGTCAGCGTGAGGCAGTCGAAGCCTGAGGCCTTCGCGCGGTCGACCAGGCTCTGGTTCAGGCCCTCGTCCTTGTGGACATAGAGCTGCAGCATCTTGGGGCCCGAGACGGTCTGGCCGATCTCCTCGAGGCTGACGGTGGAGAGCGAGGAGACGCCGAAATAGGTGCCGAACGCGCTTGCCGCCCGGCCGACGGCGCGCTCGCCCTCGTGGTGGAACAGGCGCTGCAGCGCGGTCGGGCTGAGGAACAGCGGCATGTCGAGCTTGCGGCCGAGCACGGTGACCGACATGTCGATTTCGGAGACACCGGCCAGCACGTCGGGGACGAGATCGACATCGTCGAAGGCGCGGGTGTTGCGCCCCTTGGTCAGTTCGTCGTCGGCGGCACCGTCGATATAGTGGAAGACGGGCCCGGGAAGCCGCCGGCGGGCGAGTTCTCGGAAATCCTGGACGTTCTGGCAATCCTCTAGGCGCATGGGGCGTTAGTGGCGCGCTGCGGGCGCTGGCGCAAGCAGGCCGGGCGTGGCGCGGAAATGCCAGGGGCCGGGACGTTGCCGTCCCGGCCCCTGCCAGACTTCAGGAAATGGGCGAGGGGTCGGGACGTTTCCGTCCCGACCCCTGCCCGGGCCCTGCTTGGGGCGTGGACCCAAGGGGTGCGCCGGTTTCCCGGGCATTCCTTAGAAGCGGAAGGTGAGCGCGGCGCGAACGCCGTGATCCGACACGCCGCTTCCGGCAATCCCGCTGTAGCCGGCGTCGATCTCGATGTTCTTCGACAGCTTGCCGGCTATCGACAGGCTCATCGCGGCTGCGTCCTCGGCTACCGGCGCGCCGGCGATGTCGAAGGCGGGCCCTGCGGCAAAGCCCATGCGGACCGGCGTGGTGCGCTCGCCGCCGGCGGTGTGGCGCCAGCCGAGCGAACCGCGAAGGTTGAGCCCACCGCCACCAAGGCCCAGTTCGAAGCGGGTTCCGAGCTGGGTCAGCCAGAAGTCGGTTCCGCCGCTGCCGTCGAGGGCTGCTGCCCCGCCCCGCTCCGAGAAGCTGCCGCTGCCGATGTCGACATAGGCCAGCTGGAAGAAGGGCTCGATCGCGACCGACCCGAGGTTCATCTGGTAGCCGGCATCGGCGAAGATCTGGAACGTATCCAGATTGTAGTTCGCCGTCAGCGTGTCGGTGTAGCCGGGGATGGCGACACGCCGCGTCGTTTTCACGTCGCGCCACATGTAGGCAAGGCCGCCGCGGGCGGTGAAGCCGGCTGCGTTGAAGCCGATGTAGGCGCCCAGATAGGCATCCGACGTGTCGGCATCGGAGAAGCGGTCGTCGACCGACAGGTTGGCTTCGCCATAGCCGGTGACAGCGCCAAGGATGACGCCGCTGTCGGAGACCATTTCGCCGCCCAGGAAGAAGCCGGCGATGTCGCGGTTCACGTCGGCGGCGTTGCCGTCGCCGTCGAAGTCGCCCCAGCTGCCATAGCCATGGAACCACAGCCCCTTGCCGGGTTCGCGCAGGCCGGTGGTGCGGTTCACCATTGCCTCGCGGACGAAGCGGCTGTCCTCGAGCGTTGCGCCCCGGGCCGAGGCGTGCACCTCGCCCGAGATCTGGTCGAAGGCGGCCTGGGCGGCTGCATCGGTCGGCAGCATGGCGATTGCTTCGTAGAGCGCGCCGTTGCCGGCATTGTCGACGCCGGTTGCAGCCGCGATCTGGTTCGGCGTGGCGCCTGCTGCTGCAAAGCGCCGGGTCTGGGCAACATCGAGATAGACGTTGTTCGCATCATAGGCGGCCTGCAGGTTCACGAAGGCCGAGACCTGCGTTTGCCCGGTGAGGCTGCCATAGGTGCCCGTGACCCCGCCATTGGCGGTGAGCACGGTGTAGCGCGTGCCGAGCACATAGGGCGCTGCATCGAGCTTGGTGACGGTGAGCGTGGTGCCGGGCTCGATGGTGGCCGTGCCGGTTGCCAGCAGCAGGTCGGACTCGCCGGTCGAATTGACTTCGACGTCGTAGAAGGAGCCCGTGGCTTGCGTGAAGTCGCCCGCCACGTTCAGCGTGCCGATCGACGCGCCGGGCCGGAGCCGCCCACCGCTTTCGATGAGCGTGCTGCCGACGGTGCCGGTGCCGCCCAGCAGGCCGCCGGTGCGGACCGTGACGGCGGACGTTTCGAGCATGCCATCGATCTGCAGCAGGCCCTGCTGGACAAAGGTGCCGCCGGACAGGCCGTTCATGCCTGTCAGGATCAGCGCGCCTGCACCCTGCTTCTGGAAGGTGCCGGTGCCGGCGAGGCCCTGGGCGAAGGTGGCATCGAGTTGCTGGTCCATGATGAGCTGGGCATCGGTTGCGATGGTGATCGCGCCCGTTCCGAAGGTGCCGGCATTGCCGACAAGCACGCCCTGGCTGACGCTGGTTCCGCCTTCATAACTGTTGGCAGCGGTCAGCACGAGGGTGCCCTTGCCGGTCTTGGCGAGGCCGGCCGTGCCGGTGAGCTGCACATCGACCGTTGCCGCGAACAGGGCGGTTGCGTCGTCGTCGGTTCCGACCTGGATGGTGGGCGCCGAGCCGCCGAGTGTGATCGGGTCGCCGACGATGCGGTAGCCATCGACGAGGAAGCGAAGGCCGGCGAAGGACAGCGCGCGGTTTGCATCGACGACCGTGACGGTGCCGGGCGTGCCGCGGAACACCACGGTTGCCGGCGTTGTGGGAAGCGCGTTGTTGGTGGCGCCATCGTCGAGGGTGAGGTTGATGCTATTCGCGGTCAGCACCCCATCGCCGCCGTCGACAGCGTTGTTGTTGGCGCTTCCGACGCCGTCGCCGTCCCAGAACAGGTCGGTGTTCGGCGGCGGAGGCGGCGGCGGCGGCAGATCATCGGGCGGCGGCGATGCGCCCGGCGAGAAGGCTGCGCCGCCATAGGTGAAGTAGCTGTCGAAGCTGTCGAAGCCCGACAGCAGCAGCTGGAAGGGGGTGTCGGCCGTGATGGCGAACGGGCCGGTCGTGCTCGACACGTCGATGTTGCCATAGCTGAACAGGGTGGAGCCCAGCGGGTTGAACAGGGTTGCGTCGGCAACCACACCGTCGACCGTCAGGCTGCCGAGCGACGCGGTCTGGATGATGATCGAGACGAAGTCGGTCGGGAAGTTGGCGGTGCCTGACGGGGTGGCGAAGACATAGCTGGAGAGCCACTGGTCCGAGCCGGGCACGATCGTCATGGCCGGGTCGGTGTTGGCCCCGGCCTGGCTTTGCCCGATCAGATACTGGGCCACGAGGACCGGGTTCGTGGCATCGAGCTGGACACCACCGACGACGCGGCCTTCATAGAAGTCGCCCTTGGATGCCAGCGTCGCAACCAGGTTGCCGTCGACCCGGACCTCCGTGTTGTCGGCCGTCGCGACCACGCGGATCACGTTGCCCTGGGTGCCGGTGCGCGGGGTCTGTGCGAGCAGGTAGCTGGATGACAGCTGGTCGATCGACGGCATCTGTTCCACGAGGTGGTCGCAGGCAGTGATGCCGGTCGGCACGTTGGTGCAGCGGTTGCCCGAGAAGACAGCAATCGGCTTGTCGGCGAGGATGCTGCTGCCGGTGAGCTGGCCGTTGGCCGTGTGCATGTAGGTCTGGCCGGCGTTCAGCGTGATGTCGAAGGCCGTGCCGCCCTTGGGCGTGAAGGTGACGGTGGTGTTGTCCTGCGTTGCCTGCACCGACATCTGGTCTTCGAAGATGTTCTGATAGCCAGCGACGATGTAGTTGGTGCCGAGGCGCTCGCCGTCGATCAGGTAGGACATGTCGGTCGTTGCCTGGCGGCGGCTGAGGTAATAGCCGCTGACGGCTGAGCTGGACGTGACCTTGAAGCCCTTGTTCTCGACCGTGGCGCTGGCGAGCTGGTCGGCGAGATCGAGCTGGACGACAGCAAAGCCCTCCGTGCCGAGATCGAAGGCCTGGTTGAAGCCGTTCGGCGAGGTGACTGTTCCTGTCGCGCCGGATGGGCCGAAGATGAACACCTGGCGCTGGTCGTTCGACCCGCTGAGGTTGGGGTTCATCTGGAAGTAAAGAGTATTGGCAGATGCGCCTGTTGCGGAGGCAAGCATCATCGCGACGGCAATTGCCGCCGAAGACAGTCGATACCTGTTCATGTTCGTCCCCAAGCAAGAATGGCTACAGACAAGTCGTGCCGGCGCCCTCCGTCGACACTTCGTCACCATTCATGTTCAAACCCTGCAACTGCCCCGGCAGACACTGTTGCATCGGAACAGTCGCCCTGTCTGCTTCCCGGTTTATGTCACATTGTGGTTGCCTGATCCTAGGATAATTCCGACAGGAATGCGTGGATCGGGTTGTCCATTTTCGGTTAACGGGCCCGACCCTCCCGCAAGGATCAGGGCCTGCGGCCATCTTGCCCCCTTGCGAATTCGGTCTGTGGGGGGCAACGACTGGCAGCATGAGTAGTCTGAACCTTGCCGCCGACACCGACCGGCACGCCCCGACCCTGATGGCGGAACCCGACACCTTCGTGGATGCGCGCGAGGTGTTCGGCGTGGATATCGACATGAAGGTCCCGGCCTTTTCGAAGGCCGACGAGCGGGTGCCGGACCTTGACCCCACCTATGTGTTCGACCCGGACACCACGCTCGCGATCCTGGCCGGCTTTGCCTACAACCGACGGGTGATGATCCAGGGCTATCACGGCACTGGCAAATCCACCCACATCGAGCAGGTGGCCGCGCGGCTGAACTGGCCGTGCATCCGCATCAACCTGGACAGCCACATCAGCCGCATCGACCTGGTGGGCAAGGATGCGATCGTGCTGCGCGACGGCAAACAGGTGACCGAATTCCGCGAAGGGCTGCTGCCCTGGGCGCTGCAGACGCCGACTGCGCTGGTGTTCGACGAGTATGACGCCGGCCGACCGGATGTGATGTTCGTGATCCAGCGCGTTCTGGAGGTGGAGGGCAAGCTGACCCTGCTGGACCAGAACCGGGTGATCCGGCCGAACAAGTGGTTCCGCCTGTTCGCGACTGCCAACACGGTGGGCCTTGGCGACACGTCGGGCCTTTATCACGGCACGCAGCAGATCAACCAGGGCCAGATGGACCGCTGGTCGATCGTGACCACGCTGAACTATCTGCCGGCCGAGACGGAAACCAACATCGTGGCGGCCAAGTGCCCCGGCACTGATCGCAAGATCGTCGCGAACATGGTGAAGGTGGCGGACATGACCCGGCAGGGGTTCATTGCGGGCGACATCAGCACGGTGATGAGCCCGCGGACGGTGATCACCTGGGCGCAGAATGCCGACATATTCCGCAATGTGGGCTTTGCGTTCCGCACCAGCTTCCTGAACCGCTGCGACGAGGCGGAGCGGGGGATCGTTGCCGAATATTACCAGCGGGTGTTCGGCGAGGAGCTGCCGGAGAGTGTCGTCAGCCGGGCGCGGAAGTAGCCGGTTCGATGATCAAGCTCGTCTATTGCATCAGCAGGCGGGCGGATGTGTCGCCGGCGGAGTTCCATCGCTACTGGCTTGAAGAGCATGGGCCCAAGGTGAAGGCGGTGGCTGAGGCGATCGGCGCCTGTCGTTATGTGCAGAGCCACACGACGCTCCCCGAGGCGAACGCGGCGTTGAAGGCCTCGCGCGGCCTGGCCGACGGCTATGACGGAATCACCGAGGTGTGGTTCGACAGCGAAGCCGCCTTCGAGCGGGCGATGTCGACGCCGGAGGGGCAGGCGGCGGGTGCGCTGCTGGTGGCCGACGAGGCGACCTTCATCGATTTCGCCCGATCGTCGGTGTTCCTCACGCGAGAGCACGAGATCTTCTGAGCCAGCTCGGGCTTTGCGCGCCGGGCCTGCCGGGCCATATTGCAAGCGATGGCCGACCTTTTTGCCCCTGACGCAGCCGAAACGCGCGCGCCGCTTGCCGAGCGGCTGCGGCCGACGGACCTGTCGGAGGTGGTGGGGCAGGCGCACCTGCTGGGGCCCG
>JBGTBK010000105.1:0-2447 GCA_041749355.1 Sandaracinobacter sp.
GCGCAGGCCGGCTGGTTCGCGGCGGGGCTCGACGCGCGGCTGGCAGTGGTGCGAGCGTTCAAGGCGGTGGTGGAGGCGGAGGCTGACGCCTTTGCCCGGCTGATTGCCGAGGAAACCGGCAAGCCGCATTGGGAGGCGAAGACCGAGGTGGCGACCGTTGCTGCCAAGGTGGACATCTCGATCCAGGCCCATGCCGAGCGCACGGGCACGCGGGAAGCGCCGTTCAAGGCCGATCCGGCCGGCGCGATGCAGGCGCTTCGGCACAAGCCGCACGGCGTGCTGGCGGTTCTTGGGCCCTACAATTTCCCGGCGCACCTGCCCAACGGCCACATTGTGCCGGCGCTGATTGCGGGCAATGCGATCGTCTTCAAGCCGAGCGAGCAGACGCCGGCGGTGGGCGCGTTCATGGGGCGGCTCTGGGCGAAGGCCGGGCTTCGGGCGGGCGTGCTGGAAGTGGTGCAGGGCGCTGCCGTGACAGGCCGGGCGCTGGCCGCGGCGGACACCGACGGGCTGCTGTTCACGGGATCGGCGCCGACGGGCGCGGCACTGGCCCGCCAGTTTGCCGAGACGCCGTACCGGATCCTGGCGCTGGAAATGGGCGGCAACAACCCGCTTGTCGCCTGGAACCTGGCAGATGCGGACATCGAGGCGGCTGCGCTGATCATCGTGCAGTCGGCCTTCCTGTCGGCCGGGCAGCGCTGCACCTGCGCGCGGCGGCTGATCGTGCAGGATGGCCAGCAGGAGCGGCTGATCGATGCGGTTGTCGCACTGGCCGATGGCCTGGTGATCGACCAGCCCTTTGCCGATCCTGCGCCCTTCATGGGCTGCGTGATCGACAATCGGGCGGCCGACGGGCTGCTGGCGCGTGGGAGCGCGATCCACGGCAAGACCATCCGTCCGCTGCTGCGGCTGAAGGATGGCCTGCCCTTCCTGACTCCGGGGATCGTGGACGTGACCGGGCTGGAAGTGCCCGACGACGAGCTGTTCGGGCCCTTCCTGCAGCTGGTGCGGGTGACGGATTTCGACGCCGCGATTGCGGCTGCCAACGCCACCCGCTTCGGGCTTTCGGCAGCCCTGCTTGGCGGCGACCGGGCGCTCTATGACCGCTTCTGGGCGGGGAGCCGGGCGGGCGTCGTGAACTGGAACCGGCCGACCAACGGGGCGGCTTCGAGCGCGCCATTCGGCGGTGTCGGGCTGTCGGGCAACCACCGGCCGAGTGCTTACTATGCGGCGGATTATTGCGCCTGGCCGGTTGCCAGCGTGGAAGCCGACCGCCCCTTCATTCCGACACCGGCGGGAGTGCGCTGATGCCTGAGCTGAACCTCGACGGCCTTGTCGGCCCGAGCCACAACTATGCCGGCCTCAGCCTTGGCAACATTGCCGCGACCAGCAATGCGGGCGGAATCAGCGCACCGCGCAAGGCGGCGCTTCAAGGGCTGGCGAAGATGCGGCTGCTGGTGAGCCTTGGGCTGCCACAGGGGCTGCTGCTGCCCCATCGCCGGCCCAACACGCGCTTCCTGCGCGGTATGGGCTTCGAGGGTGATGAGGCGCAGGTGCTGGCGGACTGTGCGCGCGAGGATCCGCAGCTGCTGGCGGCGGCCTTTTCGGCGAGTTCGATGTGGACGGCCAATGCCGCAACCGTCAGCCCGGCGGCCGACACGGCGGACGGCAAGACCCACTTCACGGTCGCCAACCTCGTGACCATGCCGCACCGCAGCCAGGAATGGCCCGAAACGATGGGCCAGCTGAAGCTCGCCTTTGCCGACGACCGCCACTTCGCGGTGCACTGGCCGGTGGCGCCGGGCTTTGGTGACGAGGGGGCTGCCAACCACATGCGCTTCTGTTCGGGGCACGAGAGCCCGGGCGTTGAGGCGTTCGTCTATGGCCTGAACCGGGGCGGCAAGTTCCCCGCGCGCCAGCATGTGCGCGCCGCCCAAGCCGTTGCCCGCACGCACGGCGTTCGCCAGGCGCTGTTCGTGGAGCAGGCAGACCGGGCGATCCAGGCCGGCGCCTTCCACAATGACGTGGTGGCGGTGGCGAACGAGCATGTGCTGTTTGCGCATGAGGAGGCGTTCGAGGACCGGACGGCCACGCTGAAGCTGCTGGGCGAGCGGGTTCCGGGGCTGTGTGTGGTGGAGGCGCCTTCGGCCGATGTGCCGCTGGCAGATGCGATCCGCAGCTATGTGTTCAACGCAGCGCTGGTGAGTGTGGGCGGCGAAATGGCGCTGATCTGCCCGAAGGAGGCCGAGGAAACGCCGAGCGTGTGGCGCTGGCTGCAGCGGGTGCAGCAGGACCCCACGAACCCGATCAACCAGCTGCATGTGCTGGACCTGCGCGAGAGCATGAAGAATGGCGGCGGGCCGGCCTGCCTGCGGCTGCGGGTGGTGATGACGCGGGCGGAACTGGCCGCGGTGCATCCCGGCGTGATTCTCGATGAGGGCCGGATC
>JBGTBK010000106.1:0-11367 GCA_041749355.1 Sandaracinobacter sp.
TGGAAAGCCCGCGCCTGCTTGCAACGCCGCTTGCCCCGCCGTCGCAACGCACGGCCGATGAGATCGCCATCTTCCGGGCCGCAGCCGAGGCGCGCCTGCGCCACGGCGAGGCAGCCGTGACCACCACTATCGTCTCGAAAACCACCAGCCTGTCGGACCTGCTGGAACCCATGCTGATGATGCGGGAGGCCGGGCTTCTGGTGCCCGGAGTGGTGCCGCACGCGGACTTGATGGTCGTGCCCCTGTTCGAAACCATTGCCGACCTGGAGGCTGCACCCGCGATCATGGCAGACTGGCTGGCCCTTCCCGGCGTGGCGCAAGCCGCCCGGACGCGCGGCGCGCAGGAAGTGATGATCGGCTATTCCGACAGCAACAAGGACGGTGGCTACCTCACCTCCACCTGGCAGCTGCACCGGGCGTCCGCTGCGCTTGCCCGGGTGTTTGCCGAAGCCGATGCGCCGATCCAGCTGTTCCACGGCCGCGGCGGGTCCGTGGGCCGGGGCGGTGGCTCCAGCTTTGCCGCAATCCGCGCCCAGCCGCCGGGCACCGTGAACGGGCGCATCCGCATCACCGAACAAGGCGAGGTGATTGCCGCCAAATATGGCACGCCTGAAGCCGCCGAGCGCACGCTCGACACGATGGCGGCAGCAACCCTGCTGGCGACGCTGGACCCGCCGGCAATCCCGCCTGCCGATCTGGCCCGCTACGAAGCGGCGATGGACCGGCTCTCGGCAGATGCCTTCGCGGCCTATCGGGCGCTGGTCTATGGCCAGCCGGGCTTCCGCGCCTTCTTCCGCGCAATGACGCCGATCTCCGAAATCGCAACGCTCAAGATCGGCAGTCGGCCGCCAAGCCGGACGGCCTCCGACGCGATCGAGGACCTGCGCGCAATTCCCTGGGTGTTCAGCTGGGCCCAGGCCCGGGTGATGCTGCCGGGCTGGTACGGCGCAGGCCATGCGCTTGCCAGCTTCCCCGACAAGGGGCTGCTGGCGGCAATGGCGGCGGACTGGCCCTTCTTCCAGGCGACGCTTGCCAATATGGAAATGGTGCTTGCGAAGTCCGACATGGGGATCGCCGCGCGATACGCCGGGCTTGCAGGCGAGGCCGGCGCGCCGCTCTTCGCGCACATCCGCGACGGCTGGCACATGTCGGTCGACGGCCTGCTGGCTGCCTCCGGCCAGTCGCGCCTGCTGGAGCGCAACGCGGCGCTCGACAGCTCGATCCGCCTGCGGCTGCCCTATATCGAACCGCTGAACCTGCTGCAGGTGGAATTGATGAAGCGCCACCGCGCGGGCGAGCAGGACCCACGCATTGCCGAAGGGCTGCAGCTGTCGATCAACGCGATTGCAACGGCGCTCAGGAACAGCGGCTGACGTGTCGTTGCAAGCCCGCCGGCTTTCCACTAGGAACGCGCCCGCGCCGGCTTAGCTCAGTTGGTAGAGCACCTGATTTGTAATCAGGGGGTCGCGGGTTCGATTCCTGCAGCCGGCACCATGTTATCAACGCTCGTCGCGCACCCCCGGCAGGTGCCGCAGCCGCCCTTTTAGAAAGTGGCGCGCTGGGCGAAGTCGCTGCTGTCTGGCAACTTCTTGGTTGTCGAACTGTCTGGAACGCCTGCATAAGGCCGTTCGAACATTCGGAACAGGAGACAGGAATTGATCGGCAGGACAATGGTTGCGGCAACGCTCGCGGCGATGTCGGCTTCGGCTTCGGCCCAGTCGCTCGACAAGACCTGGCTGCTGCAGGTTTCGGCCTACTTCTCGGGTGTCGACAGTTCGGTACGCGCCGACGCTGCCAACGGAGATCTCGGCACCGTCGTCGATTTCGAGAAAGATCTGGGGTTCGACCGGCACAGCACGCTTCCCGCCTTCATGCTGGAATGGCGCCCCGGTGACGACTGGGTCCTGAATGCGGAATATTACGCCGTCGGGCGCAGCAGCACAGAGACTTTGGACAGGGATATCATTGTCGGGGACACCACCTTTCCGGTGAGCGGAGAGGTTGGCGCCGGGTTCGACAGCGACATCGTTCGCTTCACCGTCGGCAACCGCATATTTCAGCGCCCGAACCTCGAGATCGGGGTTGCCGTCGGTCTGCACGGGACCGACTTTAAGGTCTTCATCGAGGGGCAGGGCACGGTGTCGGGCAACCAGAGCGAGTTCCGCAACGAGGCGCGATCGGTGTTTGCACCGCTGCCCACCGTCGGTGCCTTCCTGAACGCGCGGCCGGCCGAGAAGGTGCATGTGAATGCCCGCTTCGACTGGCTCTCGCTGACCATCGACGGCTACACCGGGCGGTTGATCAACACGGAGGTGTCGGCAGCCTACAGCCTCCACAAGAATTTCGACGTCGGCCTGATGTACCGGCTGGTGGATTACGGCCTCAAGGTGAAGCGGGACGATTGGACGGGCCGGGTGGATTACAAGTTCAGCGGGCCGGCGATCTTCGTCCAGGTCGGTTTCTGACTTCGGGCGCGCTGATGTGCCGCCTGTAAGTCGCGGCGCGGCGCTTGCCCTGCTGGCCGCCTGGCCGGCCGCTGCGCAAGTGGCGGATGCTGAGCCGGCCGGAGTTGCGAAGGCGCCGGTCATCGAGGCGCCGAACCTGTTCCAGTCCGGCTGGCGCGACACGCGCTATGCCATTCCGGATCTTGCGCCCGACCGGGTGGTGATACCCAGGCTCAACACGCGCTTCCTCACGGTTCGCCCCGGCATCGAACTGATCGTCGACGCGACCGGGTTCGGGCAGGATTCGGCAAGCGTTGCGCAAGTGGGAAAGCAGGGCAGCCGTCTGGAGGTGCGCAGTGCAAGCCTGGAGTTCAACGGCGAGTTCGGGCCCAGGAAGCTGTTCGACTACAAGGTCGGCGTGGCCTACAACGGCTTCGACGTGAGCACGGATGACAACTGGGCCGTCACCGACTTCAATGTCGCCTTCTCGCTGCCCAAGTGGCGCACCCGTGTCCGGATCGGCCAGATGCGCGAGGATTTCGGCTACGAGGTGGTGGGCTCCACCTCGACCATGCCGCAGAGCGAGCGCGTGCTGTCGCCCTTTGCCTCCCCGATCAACTTCGGGCTGAAGGTGACCCACCTGTTCGGCGCGAACGATCGGGCCACGCTGACCTATGGCATCTTCAAGGATGACTGGGGTGAGGGCGACGGCCGCCCTGCGGTGTCGGCCAGGGCAACGATGCTCGCAATCGACCAGCCGGATCGCTGGCTGCACCTGGGCGTGGCGATCCGCCGGTCCGACATCGGGGCGAGCGTGCAGTACAAAGGCAAGCCCGGCGTGGCGGCCGCCGACAATTTCGTCGACACGGGCGAATTCGCGGCGTCTTCGGCCACCCATCTGGGGCTAGAGGCGCACTACACGCAGGGCCCATGGTCAGTCATCGCAGAGCTTGCCTCGGCCCGACCCGATGTTCCGCAAGGGGGTGATCCGGTGTTCCGCGGCGGCTATGTGCTGGGCAGCTGGGTGCTGACCGGCGAATCCCGCGCCTACGACCGCTCCAAGGGCTCCGTGAAGCGGATCATGCCCACCGGCCGCTGGGGGGCCGTGGAGCTGGTCGGCCGCTATGCGGCCGTCGACCTGTCGAGCGGCGGCATCGACGGCGGCCGCTTTGATCGGCTCGAGGGCGGCGTCAACTGGTGGGCGACCAGCCGCTGGAAGTTCGGCCTGCTCTATGGCCATGTCTGGCTGAACCGGTTCGGCGAGACCGGACACACGAATTCGCTGCTGACCCGCCTGCAGTGGGTCTATTGACCGGCCTGAGCCGACGGATCGGAAACGAGCCGGGCCGGAGCAGCGGTCGCACCGATGGCCAGGCAGCCGAACTTGGCTTCGTGCGCCAATAAGGCCGGATTTGGCTGATACAAATATTGACCAGGCGTAAAGCATCTGCGAGGGCCGCCCGGCGTCGAGCCGCGACGCCCTGCAAACATTCTTGCCCATGGGGAATTATAATGACTTTCAAGCCTGTTCTGGCTGCACTACTGGCCGTCAGCTTTGCGTCGCCTGTTCTTGCCAACGACCTGTCTGGATTTCGCATTGAAGGAATTCTGGGCTGGGATAGCGTGAAGGTGGAAGACCTCGGCTCGAAGGCGGGCTTTGCTTTCGGCATTGGCGCCGGTTATGACTTTGCCGTCGGCCCGACTGTCTCGCTCGGCATCGATGGCGAGTGGATGGATTCGACCAGCGACCTCGAAGTGACCGATGGCACCGACAGCGCCAAGCTGTCCGCACAGGCGGACATGTATATCGGCGCCCGCATCACCGGTAAGGTGGCTGACAATGTGACCGTTTTCGGCAAGGTCGGCTATGCCAATGCCAACTTCAAGCTGAGCTCCAACGTGCCGGCGTTCGACACGCTCAGCGAAAATCTCGATGGCTTCCGCCTTGGCGTCGGCGCGCAATATCTGTTCGGCGGTGGCCTCTATGCCGGCGCGGAATATCGCTACACCAACTACGAGGCCGGCGTGACCCGCAACCAGATCGTCGGGAACATCGGCTTCCGCTTCTGATGGAATGGGCCGGGCGGTAGCAACCGCCCGGCTTCACAGACGGCGGCGGGGCAACCCGGCGCCGCCGGTCAGGGTCAGAAGGCCTCTCCAACGCTAATGTAGAAGGCCTGGCTGTCCTTGCCGACGGCATAGTCGATCCGGAGGTTGATCGGGGTTTCCTTCGAGGCCTGCCACCTCACCCCGACGCCCGCCGCCGGCAGGATCTTGCTGTCCCCGATGTCGGAAAAGCTGCGGGCAGTTCCGCCCACCCCGGCAAAGGCTGCAACGCCGAACCGCCCCTTCAGCCGGTGCCGCAGCTCGGCCTGTGTCGCCCAGGAGGCATAGTCCCGGAAACGGCCGGTCTCATAGCCCCTGAGGTCCGAGGAGGCGCCGTAGAGGCAGATGTCGTAGAAGGGCGAGCCCTTCGAGACCGAGCAGGTCGAGACCCGGGCTGCGAACACGGTGGATGAACTGAGCGACTTGTAGATGTTGGCGTAGAGCGTCAGCCGTTCGTTGTCGAAATCACTGCCCAACCCGGTGACACCGAACAGCCAGCTGGCCTGCGCATAGACGCCATTGCGCGGATAGAGGCTGTTGTCGCGGCTGTCGTAGACGGCGACAGGCCCCATCTGCACCAGCCGGCTGTCGATCTCGCGGTCCGGCAGCTCGATTTCGGGCGGCAGCACCTGGTCGCCGCGCAGCCGGACCTTCAGGTCGAGATAGAGCGCCCGCATGCCGACATAGAAATTCGGCGCAACGCGGATCTGCGGATCGACGAACGCAATGAACCCGGTGTCGTTGATGTCGACCGACTTGTTCGCTTCGCCGGCCAGCGGGCCGACACCATAGAAGCGCAGGTTGACGTCGCCATAGCCCGCAAAGGCCGTCAGCTTGAACTTGTCCTGCCCCCAGAACATCTTGTGCCCGGCCCCGACAGCCCAGCTGCCGTTGGAGGTTGCCATCACAGCCCCACCGGTGGTCCAGGGCTCCTTGGAGCCGTTTGGATTGTAGAACAGGCCGCCGCCAAGGGTGAGGCCGGTGCCCAGCGACGGGCTGGACTGGGGGATCGGAACGATCAGCAGATCGGACTTGGCGTCGGGTACCGCCTTGTTTGCGGCGACCCCATTCACGGTCGTGACCCCTTCCTGGACCGCCGCAGTCGTCTGCGGGCCCTCGGCGTGCACAGGCACGGCCAGCAGGGTTGCGACCAGCACTGGAAGCGCGCGGCAGGAGGAGTGCATCATGGCAACACCGCTGACGCTTTCTGCGCCCTAGGCCAAGCCGCACCACGTCCGGACTTGCCCGGCCGCGCCACTAACTGCTAGCCCCCCCCAGCCTAGGTGACAGGATGTCATTTGCGCAGCCTGGCGCAGAGTAGCGGAGGTTTTCGTGTCGAGCAGCATTCCCCTTGTCCGGTCTTCGGCGTTGATCGGGCTGGAGACCTGGCTTCTGGACTACGGCCAGCCGGCAGCCGAAATTCTGGCATCAGCCGGGCTGCCGCCTTGTGCCCGGGCGAACCCCGCGCGGCTGGTTTCGTTTCACGCCTTCATCGACCTTCTGGAACGCCTGTCCCGGGTGCATGGCCTGGACCTGGGCGCCCGGATCGCGACGCCCGAAGCGCTGATGATGCTTGGTGCCCCTGCCCAGGCGGTGCGCGCCAGCCAAACGGTTCGGGAGGCGCTCTGGACAATCGCCAGGAACTTTCACTTCCACGTTTCGCAGGTGTTTTTTCTTGTCGAGGCCGCGCCAGGGGGATTGGACGTCAAGGTTGCCATCCCAGTCGTTGCGTCGCCGGCGGCGCACCACCAGGCCCAACAGCACATTGCCTGCCTTGTGCGTGCGCTGGGCCTGCACACAGGGCAGGGGCCCCTTCCAGCCAGCATCAGGATGATTGGCCATCCAGACGCAGGGATCGATCATCTGAGGCCCTGGCTCGGCGATGACATCTGCCAGATTGATGGGCGGTACCTCGAGATGCGGATTCCCGACAGCGCACTGGACGCCCGCTTTCCCTGGACGCCCGCCGCAAGCGCAAGGACAGAGGAGCCGCTCGACCATGTTGCGCAGCCCACACTCGCCAACAGCGCCCGAATCCTGATCGCCGGTATGATCGAGGACGGAAATCCAACTCTCGACCGGCTGGCGCTGATGGCCGGGCGGTCCCGGCGCACGATGCAGCGCCTGCTGGAAGCCGAAGGGACAAGCTTCGTCGAACTGCTCGACGAAGTCCGGCGCGATCTCGCCCTGTCCCGGCTGAGCGGCACGGCCAATCCAGTGTCCGCGATTGCCGGCGATGTCGGATACAGGACCCCGTCGAGCCTGTCGCGGGCGGTTCGCCGGTGGACCGAAAACAGCCCCCGCCGGCTGCGCGGGACCACGCAGGACTAGGCCGGCCCACCCGCCGGACGCGGCAATCGCGGTCTGCCGACCCACTTTGCTTCGCGCGCCAGTTTGTTGGCGCCCAGCCTTGCCCGTTCATCGGTCGACGCGTCAGGGTGTCGTGGCTCACGCCTGTCAATCTTGCGCAGGCGCGGGGGACAATCTGGGGAGTTCGTGCCGATGCTGTTGAAATCCATGGCTTTTGTTCGGGTGTCGCTGCTGGCTGGCGTGGCATTCGTCGCTGTCCAGCCCGCCACATCGCAGGTTGTCTCGGGAACCCTCGGCTCGCCCAGCGCCACCTTCACGCCGGATTCCCGCGTACTCCCCGCACCGCCCATTCCATTCTCCGGCACGATCGACACCACGGCCGCCACCAGCAAGCAGGCCTGGCCGCCGATGCTGGCAGCCCCCAAGGGCGCGCCAAATGTGCTGCTGATCATCACCGACGATTCGGGCTATGGCGCGCCCTCCACATTCGGCGGCGTGGTCCCCACCCCGGCGCTGGACAAGGTGGCGAAGACCGGCCTGAAGTTCACCCAGTTCAACACCACCGCGCTCTGCTCGCCCACGCGCGCGGCCCTGCTCACCGGCCGCAACCACCACGAGGTCGGCTCCGGAGTCATCACCGAACTGTCGACCGGCTTCCCCGGCTACAACGCCATCATCGGCCGCGACACCGCGACCATCGCCGAAGTGCTGAGGCAGAACGGCTATGCCACCAGCTGGTTCGGCAAGAACCACAATGTGCCGCCGTGGGAAGCCTCGCCCGCCGGTCCCTTCACCAACTGGCCGACTGGGCAGGGCTTCGATTATTTCTATGGTTTCGTGGGCGGTGACACCTCGCAGTGGCAGCCCGGCAACCTCTATCGCGACACCACGCGTATCCAGCCCTTCCTCGGCAATCCCGGCTGGAACCTGACGACCGCAATGGCCGACGACGCCATGCAGTATATCCAGCAACAATCGGAAACGATGCCGAACCGGCCCTGGTTCGTGAAATATGCGCCGGGCGGCGTGCACGCCCCGCACCATGCCCCCAAGGAATGGAGCGACCGGTTCCGCGGCAAGTTCGATCAAGGCTATGAGAAGCTGCGCGAGCAGATCTTTGCCAACCAGAAGAAGCTTGGCGTGCTGCCGGCAAATGCCAAGCTGTCGGCCTGGCCCAAGGAAATCCCGGCCTGGGACAGCCTGACCCCCGACCAGAAGCGCCTGTTCGCGCGGCAGATGGAGGTGTTCGCCGGCTATCTTGCCTATACCGACCACGAGATCGGCCGGGTGATCGAACAGGTCGAGCGGCAGGGCCAGCGCGACAACACCCTCATCATCTACATTTCCGGCGACAATGGCGGCAGCTCGGAAGGCCAGCTGAACGGCACGCCCAACGAGGTTGCCTATTTCAACGGCGTGCAGACCCCGATCGAGGCGCAGCTGAAGCTGCTGGAGGAGTGGGGCACCGACAAGACCTACAACCACATGTCGGCCGGCTGGGCGCAGGCGATCAACACGCCCTATCGCTGGATGAAGCAGGTCGCGACCCACTTCGGCGGCGTGCGCAACCCGGTCGCCATTTCCTGGCCGGCGCGCATCAAGGACCAGGGCGGCACCCGCCACCAGTTCCACCATGTGACCGACATCTACCCGACCATCCTGGAGGCCATCGGCGTGCCGGTTCCGACCAAGGTGAACGGGATCGACCAGAAGCCGATCGCAGGCGTTTCCATGGCCTATCTGTTCGACGCGGCTAGCGCCAAGGCGGCAACCCGCAAGCGGGTCCAGTATTTCGAGATGTTCGGCAACCGCGCCATCTATTCAGATGGCTGGTGGGCCAACACGGCCATGATCGTGCCGCCGTGGGACAGCACATCCCCGCGCCCGCCGGTCGAGACCTACCCCTGGGAACTCTACAACATCGTCGACGACCCGTCGCAGACGAAGGATCTGGCCGCCGCGAACCCGGCCAAGCTGAAGGAAATGCAGGCTCTGTTCGACCGGGAGGCGCGCGCGCACCAGGTCTATCCGCTGGACAACTCGACACTCGCGCGCCTCCTGGCGTCTCGCCCGGGGCCGGCCGCCGGCCGCTCGGAGTTCACCTTCACCGGCCGCGGCATGGGCCTGACTTCGGATGCGGCGCCATCGCTTCTGAACCGGGCCTACACGGTGACGGCCGAGTTCGAAGTGCCGCAAGGCGGTGCCAAGGGCGTGATCGCAACCCACGGCGGGCGCTTTGCCGGCTGGGGCCTCTATCTGCTGGACTCGAAGCCCGTCTTTACCTGGAACCTTCTCAATATGGCCCGCATGAGCTGGGAGGGCGCTGCCCTGCCACCGGGCAAGCATGTGGTCGAGTTCAGCTTCCAGCCCGATGCCGAAGGCGCGCCAATGGGCCGTGGCGGCGTTGGGCGCATGTCGGTGAATGGCGTGCAGGTGTCTGAGCAGAAGATGCCCCAGACCGTCCCCTTCTACATGCAGTGGGATGAATCCTTCGATGTCGCGCAGGACACCGGCACCCCGGTGCACGATGCGCACTACCAGCTTCCGTTTGACTTCACCGGCAAGTTCGGCAGCGTGAAGTTCAAGCTGGGCGCCTCGACCCTTCCGCACATGCAACCCAAGCCGGCTTCGGCGCAGAATGGCCCGGCGACCAGCCCGGCGGCGTCAAGCCAGTAGGGCAAGGCGGGTGATCCAGTATCTGCCGCTTGTGCCGCTGTGGGTGGTTACCCTGCTGTTTGCCGGCTTGCTGCTGCTCTCTATGGCAGCCGGCGCCAGGCTTCGCCGCTTCGTCGCGGTGGATCCGGCGTCGGTCGGCAGCGGCCAGCTGATCTTCGGGGCCTTTTCGGTGCTGAGCCTGATGGTCGGCTTCACCTTCAGCCTTGCGCTGAACCGGCACGACCAGCGCCGGGACCTGCTGCTGGAGGAATCCAACGCCATCCGCGCGCTGCACCGCACGCTGGTGCATGTGGAGGAGCCGGGGCGCCAGGAAATCTCTGTCGCGCTGACCGCCTATGCGAAAGGGCGGCTCGCGTTCGTCGAATCGAACCTGCTTGGCCAGGAGGATATGGTGGCACCGCGTGCCGCCGAACGGGAGCAGTTGAACCAGGTCGTTGCGGCAGTGGCCCCTGTGTCCGACACCGGGGTGAACCAGGCGCAGATCCTGGCAGCGGCCACGCGGATCCTCGATGCCGGCACGCGAATGGACGCTGTGACGCTTGCGCATGTGCCGCCCCGGGTGGTCCTGATGCTGGTGCTTCTGTCGACGGGCTGCGCGCTCGTCATCGGAATCTCGATTGCAGACAAGCTTCCTGCGCTCTGGCTTCCGGCAGTGCTGTGGTCTCTGCTGCTGTCGCTTGCATTGTTCACGATCGTCGATCTTGACGCGCCGCATTGGGGCAGCATCCGGCTGGACAGCGAGCCATTGCAGACAGCCGTGCGGGTGTCGTCGACGCCGAAGGTGTGAGCGGCGAGAGAAACTGGCGCGCACGGCAAGGTCTGCCCGCCAACCTGCTGGACTGGCGAACAATTGGGACTGACTGAGGGTCAATGGACGGAACTGCGAAAGGGAACTCGATGAGAGCGTTCAACAAGGGATATGGCGGCAGCCTGAAGGCCGCGCTGCTGGTGGCAGGCCTGCTTTCGGCAGGCGCCGCCCAGGCGGACGACGCCCGGGCACGTGCGCTGCTGAAGTCCATGTCCGACTATATCGGCTCGCTCGGCTCGATCGACACCACGGTCGACACCGCGCTCGAGGTGGTGACGCCGGAGATGGAGAAGATCGCCTTCACTTCCACCTCGCACCTCCGGATGCAGCGCCCCGACAAGGTGCGGCTGGAGCGCACGGGCGGCTATGTGGTGGTGGAGTTCCTGTTCGACGGTCAGGCCTTCACCGTCCGGGACCGGGCTGACAACCTCTATGCACAGGTGGCCATGCAAGGCACCACCGACCAGCTCGTCGACGCGTTGCAGAACCAGCTCGGCCTCACAGTGCCGGCAGCCGACCTGCTGCTGAAGGACAGCTATTCCCTGCTGGTCGCCGATGTGATGGAAGCCAAGTTCATCGGCCAGGGCGTTGTCGGCGGCCAGATGTGCGACCATGTCGCGTTCCGCAACTTCGACACGGACTGGCAGCTCTGGGTCCGCCAGGGCGCCGAGAAGATCCCGTGCAAGATGATCATCACGTCGAAGACCGTCGGGATGGCACCGCAATACACGACCCATGTCCGCAGCTGGTCCAGCAATCCGAAGATTCCCGCGAGTGCCTTTGCCTTCAAGCCGGCAGCCGGCGAACAGCGCATCGAGATCGGCCAGCTTGACGGTGTGGACGAGGTGCCTCCGCCAGCAAAGGGAGGGACCAAATGAGCCTTTTCAAACGCGTTTCCGGATCTGCCCTTGCCCTTTGCGGGCTTTTGGCGGCCGACATGCTGCTGCCGCCGCTGCCGGTTGCAGGGCCGGCGCCAGCCCATGCGATCGTCGGGAGGCCACTGTCGCCGGTCAGCGTTGCCGG
>JBGTBK010000107.1:0-11174 GCA_041749355.1 Sandaracinobacter sp.
GCCACGCGCGGCAAGGCGCGCACCCGCGCAAGCGCGCCGGACCCCACTGCGGCCAACCCGGCCAATGCCTTCGCCAATCTCGGCGCGCTTCTCGCCACCCAGCGGGAGACACGCTGACCCATGTCCTCAACCAGCTGAAAAACGGGAGACTGCTGCTTGGTCTATGAACGGGGAATGCGGATCGACAAATGGCTGTGGTTCTCGAGACTCTCGGGATCGCGCAGCGAGGCCCAGAAGCTCTGCGAAAGCCGCCGCCTGCGGCTCGACGGGCGGGTGATAGACCGAAGCTGCGCAACCGTCAGACCAGGGGCCGTCCTGTCCTTCCCCCGCGGAGACCATGTGATCGCGGTGCGGGTCGAATCCCTCGCCGAGCGGCGGGGCCCCTCGACCGAGGCACGCGAGCTCTACACCCCGCTGCTTCCGGCCCCCTCTGCCCAGCATGTCCGACAGCCCGGTCTCTCCGAGCTGGTTCCCGCCTGACTGAGGGGCCTGAAAGCCCAGCTTTTGCAACGCCCGATTTCTGCCCATTGACGGGGCCGCAGTGGCCAAGCTAGCGCAAGAGCCAACCAACAGACGATCGAGGGTGGACCAATGGCATATGTCGTGACCGAAGCATGCATCCGCTGCAAGTATATGGACTGCGTGGAGGTGTGCCCGGTGGATTGCTTCTACGAAGGCGAGACCATGCTGGTCATCAATCCCAACGAGTGCATCGACTGCGGCGTGTGCGAGCCCGAGTGCCCGGCCGAAGCCATCGTTCCCGACACCGAACCCAATCTCGACAAGTGGATCGAGCTCAACGCCAAGTACAGCGCCGAATGGCCGAACATCACGGTGAAGGGCGAATCGCCCGACGACGCCGATGAGTGGAAGGGCAAGGACGGCAAGTTCGAAAGCGACTTCTCGGACAAGCCCGGCTCCGGCTCCTGATCGCAACGCCGGGCGCCTTGGCCTGAGGCGGCCGCCGGGCAGGCCAGCACCTACAGCGGGCCCAACAGCACTTCCACGATCAGGTCTGCTGCCTCCTCGGGCGACATGATCGTCGTGTCGATCCGCACCTCCGGCTGCAGCGGGGCTTCATAGGGGCTGTCGATCCCGGTGAAATTCTTCAGCTGCCCGCTGCGCGCCTTCCGGTAGAGCCCCTTCACATCGCGCCGCTCGGCCTCGGCCAGCGGGGTGTCGATGAACACTTCCAGGAACTCGCCCTCGGGGAGCATCTTGCGCACCATCTCGCGCTCGGCCCGGAACGGCGAGATGAAGGCAGTGATCACGATCAGCCCGGCATCGGCCATAAGCCGCGCCACCTCGCCCACGCGGCGGATATTCTCGATCCGGTCGGCCTCGGTAAAGCCCAGGTCCTTGTTCAGCCCCTGCCGCACATTGTCCCCGTCCAGCAGGAAACTGTGCCGGTTCATCCGGTGCAGCCGCTTCTCCACCAGGTTCGCGATCGTCGACTTGCCCGAACCCGAAAGCCCGGTGAACCACAGCACAGCCGGCTTCTGGTTCTTCAGCGCCGCATGTGCCTCGCGGCTGATGTCGACCGCCTGCCAGTGCACATTCTGCGCCCGGCGCAGCGCGAAGTTCAGCATCCCGGCTGCAACCGTCGCGTTGGTCAGCTTGTCGATCAGCACGAAGCCGCCAAGCGCGCGGTTCTGCACATAGGGCTCGAACACGATGGGCTTGTCGGTGGTCACCTCGGCCACCCCGATGGCGTTCAGCTCCAGGGTCTTCACCGCGACCCGCTCCATCGTGTTCACGTTCACGGCATATTTGGGCTGCTGGACGGTGGCTGAAACCAACTGCGTGCCCAGCTTCAGCCAATAGGCACGGCCCACATGCAGGGCCTCGTCGTCCAGCCATACCAGCGTTGCCTCGAACTGGTCGGCCGCCTGCGGCGGGTCGTCGGCAATGGCGATCACACTGCCGCGCGAACAGTCGATCTCGTCCGCCAGGCACAAGGTCACGGACTGTCCCGCGACTGCGGCTTCAAGGTCGCCGTCCAGCGTGACGATCCGGCTCACCCGGCTGGTCCGCCCCGAGGGCAGCACCCGCACCTCGTCTCCGGGCTTCACGCTTCCGGAGGCAACCAGCCCGGAAAAGCCGCGGAAGTCCAGGTTGGGCCGGTTCACCCACTGCACGGGCAGGCGGAACGGCAGGTCTGCGTCCCGCGCCGAGTTCACTTCCACCGCTTCCAGATGCTCGATCAGGGTCGGCCCCCGATACCAGGGCATGTTGGGCGAAAGCGACGTGATCGTGTCGCCCTTGAAGCCCGAGATCGGCATGGCCGTGAAGGCCTCGATCCCGATGCTGCTTGCAAAACCCTGGTAGTCGGCAACGATCCGGTCGAAGACTTGGCTGTCATAACCCACCAGGTCCATCTTGTTCACCGCCAGCACAATGTTGCGGATGCCGATGAGGTTGCACAGATAGGAATGACGCCGGGTCTGCACCAGCACGCCCTTGCGCGCATCGACAAGGATCACGGCAAGGTCGGCGGTGGAGGCACCCGTCACCATGTTGCGAGTGTATTGCTCGTGGCCAGGGCAGTCGGCGACGATGAACTTGCGCCTGTCGGTATTGAAGAAACGGTAGGCGACATCGATGGTGATGCCCTGCTCCCGTTCGGCTGCAAGGCCATCGACCAGAAGCGCGAAATCGATCTCGGCGCCTTGCGTGCCCACCTTCCGGCTGTCGGTCTCCAGCGCTGCCAGTTGGTCCTCGAAGATCATCTTGCTGTCATACAGCAGCCGCCCGATCAGGGTGGACTTGCCGTCGTCGACGCTGCCGCAGGTGATGAAGCGAAGCATCGTCTTGTGCTCGTGCTGCTTCAGATAGGCCTCGATGTCCTCGGCGATCAGCGCATCGACGACATAGGCCGGCTGGGTGGGGGGGCTGTCGGCCATCAGAAATACCCCTGCTGCTTCTTCACTTCCATCCCGGCCCCGCCGGCGTCCTTGTCGATCACCCGCCCCTGCCTTTCGGACGTGGTGGTCAGCAGCGTTTCGCGGATCACGTCCGTCAGTGTCCGCGCCTCGCTCTCGACAGCGCCGGTCAGCGGGAAGCAGCCAAGCGTGCGGAACCGGATCGAGCGCTCCACGATCTCGGGGCGCCGCCCCAGCACCCGCTCCAGCCGCTCGATGTCGTCGGCCATGAACAGCTGGCCCTCCCATTCATAGGTCGGGCGAACGGCAGCAAAGTACAGCGGCACGATCGGCACGTCGTTCAGGTGGATGTACTGCCAGATGTCCAGCTCGGTCCAGTTCGAGATCGGGAACACCCGGATCGATTCCCCCTTGCGCTTGCGCGCGTTGTAGAGGTTCCACAGCTCGGGGCGCTGGTTCTTCGGGTCCCAGCCGTGGCTCGCGCTGCGGAAGCTGAAGATCCGTTCCTTGGCGCGGCTTTTCTCCTCGTCGCGCCGCGCGCCGCCGAACGCCGCATCGAACCCCCATTTGTCCAGCGCCTGCTTCAGCCCCTCGGTCTTCCACATGTCGGTGTGCAGCGCGCCATGATCGAACGGGTTGATCCCCCGCTCCTCGGCCTCGGGGTTGCGGTGAACCAGCAACTCCATCCCGCTGTCGCGCGCCATCCGGTCGCGCAGCGCATACATCTCCCTGAACTTCCAGGTCGTGTCGACATGCAGCAGCGGGAATGGCGGCGGCGAGGGGAAGAAGGCCTTGCGCGCCAGGTGCAGCATCACCGCACTGTCCTTGCCCACCGAATAGAGCATCACCGGCCGCTCGGCTTCCGCCACCACCTCGCGCAGGATGTGGATCGCCTCGGCCTCCAGCCGTTCGAGATGGGTGAGCGTTGCAGTCATTCCGTGTCCGAGCGTCCTTCAAAGCCTGCGGGCGTGGCAACCGCTTATCGGATAGCCGCCCGAGGCAGAAGACAAACCTGCTATACCTGCTGATGCCTTGCCTGTTCGCCCCGGCCAGCGCAGGGCCTTTCCCGGGTTCACCGGCTGCGCCGAAAAAGGGCAGGTCGCTCAAGTCCGTTGCCGGGAATATGCAGGGCAGAATTGCAGGCGCCTGCGTTGATTCGCAGCCTCGCACGTCCGACCAAGGAGCAGACACCCGGATGCGTCAGATCGATCATGTCATTGCCGGCCAAGCCCCGGCCACCTCCACCCGTTTCGGAGACGTGTTCGACCCCAACAGCGGCGGCGTGCAGGCGCGCGTGCCGCTCGGCGATTCCGCCGTCCTCGAGGCCGCGGTCCAGGCAGCGCTGAAGGCCCAGCCCGGCTGGGCGGCGACCAACCCGCAGCGCCGCGCGCGGGTGATGTTCGCCTTCAAGGCGCTGGTGGAGAAGAACATCGACGAGCTGGCCCGGCTGCTGAGCGCCGAGCACGGCAAGGTCGTCGCCGACGCAAAAGGCGACATCCAGCGCGGCCTCGAAGTCATCGAGTTCGCTTGCGGCATCCCGCATCTCTTGAAGGGCGAGCACACGCCCGGCGCCGGCCCGGGCATCGACGTGCTCTCCATGCGGGTGCCGCTGGGCATCGGCGCCGGAATCACCCCGTTCAACTTCCCGGCCATGATCCCGATGTGGATGTTCGGCGTCGCCATCGCCTGCGGCAACGCCTTCCTCCTGAAGCCCTCCGAACGCGACCCGTCCGTGCCGGTGCGTCTGGCCGAACTGATGCTCGAGGCCGGGGCGCCCGAAGGCATCCTGCAGGTCGTCCACGGCGACAAGGAGATGGTGGACGCCATCCTCGACCATCCCGCGATTGCCGCGATCAGCTTCGTCGGCTCGTCCGACATCGCCCACTACATCTACAGCCGCGGCACCGCGAACCACAAACGCGTGCAGGCCATGGGCGGCGCCAAGAATCACGGCGTGGTGCTTCCCGATGCCGATCTCGACCAGGTCGTCGCCGACCTCGCCGGCGCTGCCTTCGGCTCGGCCGGCGAACGCTGCATGGCGCTCCCCGTGGTTGTGCCCGTGGGCGAGAAGACCGCAGTCGCCCTGCGCGAAAAGATGTTGACCGCAATGGCCAAGCTCAGGATCGGCGTGTCGACTGACCCGGATGCTGATTACGGCCCCGTCGTCAACGCCGCCCACAAGGCCCGCGTCGAGGGCTGGATCCAGAAGGGCGTCGACGAAGGCGCCGAGCTCGTCGTCGACGGCCGCGGCTTCAAGCTGCAGGGCCACGAAGAGGGCTTCTTCATCGGCCCCAGCCTGTTCGACCATGTGAAACCGCACATGGAAAGCTACAAGGAAGAGATCTTCGGCCCCGTCCTGCAGATCGTCCGCGCCGACACCTTCGAAGAGGCGCTCGCCCTCCCCAGCCAGCACCAATATGGCAATGGCGTCGCCCTCTTCACTCGCAACGGCCACGCCGCGCGCGAGTTCGCAGCGCGCGTGAATGTCGGGATGGTCGGCATCAACGTGCCGATCCCCGTGCCGGTCGCCTACCACACCTTCGGCGGCTGGAAGCGCAGCGCGTTCGGCGATCACAACCAGCACGGCCCGGAAGGCGTGCGCTTCTGGACCAAGGTGAAAACCATCACCCAGCGCTGGCCCGATGGCACGGCCGATGGCACCGCCGCCAACGCCTTTGTCATCCCGACAATGGGCTGACGCAGATGGGACGCATCGCATTCATCGGGCTCGGCAACATGGGCGGCGGCATGGCCGCCAACCTCGCAGCCAAGGGGCATGACGTCCGCGCCTTCGACCTGTCGGCAGACGCCCTGGAAAAGGCAAAAGCCGCCGGCTGCACCCCCGAAAAGTCAGCAGCCGAAGCCGTCTATGGCGCCGACACGGTGGTCACGATGCTGCCCGCCGGCACCCATGTGGCCGGCCTCTACCGCGACATCGTCTATGGCCACTCCGCCCCCGGCACCCTGCTGATCGATTGCTCCACAATCGACGTCGCAACCGCCAAGACCCTTGCCGCCGAAGCAGCCGCCAAAGGCCTGGTCGCAGTCGACGCCCCCGTCTCGGGCGGGATCGCCGCGGCCAACGCCGGCACGCTGACGTTCATGGTGGGCGGCACCGACGAAGGTTTCGCCCGCGCCCAGCCGATCCTCGCCGCCATGGGCAAGGCCGTCATCCACGCCGGCGACAGCGGCGCCGGGCAGACCGCCAAGATCTGCAACAACATGCTGCTCGGCGCCTCGATGGTCGCAACCGCCGAAGCCTTCCTGCTCGCGCAGAAACTCGGCCTCGACCCGCAGCGCTTCTTCGACATCTCCTCGGTCTCGTCAGGTCAGAACTGGTCGATGACCAGCTACTGCCCGCTGCCCGGCGTCGGCCCGGAAACCCCGGCCGACCGCGGCTACCAGGGCGGATTTGCCGTTGCCCTGATGCTGAAGGACCTGCGCCTCGCAGCCGAAGCCGCCCAGAGTGCCGGTGCCGAAACCCCGATGGGCGCAAGGGCACTTGCGCTCTACGAAGCGTTCGCCGCAAAAGGCCAGGGCGGCCTCGACTTCTCGGCCATCATCAAGGCGCTGGACAAGCCCGAAGGCTGAGTCTCCTTCAGTCGGTCTTGGCTCCGAACTGCCGGGTCGCCTCCAGCGCCTTGGCGGCGTACATGGCGCTCGGGCCTGCCCCCATATAGACGGCAAGGCCCAGCGTTTCGGCAACCTCGGCCTCGGTCGCGCCAGCCTTGATCGCTGCCTTTCCATGATAGGCAATGCAAGGGTCGCAGCGAACCGCAACCGAAATGCCCAGTGCGATCAGTTCCTTGGTCTTCGTGTCGAGCGCGTTGCTGGTGGTTGCGGCCTGCGCCATCTGGGCAAAGGCCCGCATCACGTCGGGCTGAAGCCCACGCAGGGCTGCCACCTGGGGGTTCATGTCCTGGATCATTTCGGGCCAGTCATTTGCCATCTGCTTGTCCTTTCGCTGTCAGCCTGCCTGCACAAAGGCGCGGATCTGATGGGCCGCCATCGCGCCCGAGGCCCGCTTCACCTCCCTGCCCGCCCGGAACAGGACCAGTGTCGGCACCGACTGGATGCGCAGGGCCGTGGCCAAGGTCGGGACCGCATCGATGTCGACCTTCGCCAGCCGGACCTGCGGCTCCAGATCGCGGGCCGCCGCCTCGAAGGCGGGTGCCATCGAATGGCAGGGCCCGCACCATTGCGCCCAGAAGTCCACAAGCAGCGGCAGCGTCCCGCGGTCACGGTGCAGGCGGAAGCCGGCCTCGTCCAGCAGCAGTGGCGCTCCGGAAAACAGCGGCGCCTTGCAGCGGCCGCAGTTCGGGCCGTCCGCCAGCCGCTCGGTCGGAATGCGGTTCACCGCGCCGCACATCGGGCAGGGGCAAAGCTCTGACCCGCTCATGCGGCCTCTAGGGGATCCAGCCGGGAAGGCGGCAGGCCGACTTCGCACAGGTCGCACAGCACTTCCATCACGGCCCGGATGCGGGGGTCGACCAGCCGGTAGCGCACCGTCTGCCCTTCGCGCATCGGCGCCACCACGCCGGATTCCCGCAGCAGCGCCAAATGCTGCGACACGCGCGACTGCGACAGCCCGGTCAATTCGACCATTTCGCCAACCGTCGGCCTCAGCCCATGATCAAGGTCGCTCATCCCCATCCGGCAAAGCATCTTCAGCCGGTCGGGGTTGGCAAGCACCTTCAGGATCCGCGCCATCACATCTGCGTCACGGCCAAGCGGCATCATCTGCCCGGGGGCCACGGGTTGGTGGTTCATGCAGTCACTTCCTCCGTCAGGCGTGCGGGCGGATCGGATGCCGGCAGCTCGTCATCGCGCAAGATGATGTAGATTGCCGGAATCACAAGCACTGTCAGCAGCGTGGACGAGGCAAGCCCGAACAGCAGGCTGATTGCGAGGCCCTGAAATATCGGGTCCATCAGGATGGTCGCGGCCCCGATCATGGCGGCAAGCGCCGTCAGCAGGATCGGCTTGAAGCGGATCCGGCCGGCCTCCAGCAGCACGTCGCGCATCGATTTTCCCGGCGCGCGGGCATGGTTGATGAAATCGACCAGCAGGATCGAGTTGCGAACGATGATGCCGGCCAGCGCAATGAAGCCGATCATCGACGTCGCAGTGAAAGGGGCATTGAACAGCATGTGGCCGATCACGATGCCGACAAGCGTCAGCGGGATCGGCGTCAGGATCACCAGAGGCACCTTGAAATTCTTGAACTGGGCAACGACCAGCACATAGATCGCCAGCAGCGCCACCAGGAAAGCAGCGCCCATGTCGCGGAAGGTCACCCAGGTGATTTCCCATTCGCCATCCCACAAAAGCGTGGGCACGCTTTCGTCCTCGGGCTGGCCGTTCAGACGGATCACCGGCTTCACCAGGCCGGCCGCTTGCCAGTCGAAGGCGTCGATTGCATCGCGCACGGCAAGCATGCCGTAAATCGGCGCCTCCTGGCTGCCGGCAAGCTCTGCCAGCACCATGTCTGCGGCCCGCCCGTTGCGGCGGAACAGCATGTGGCTGCCCGCCCCGCGGCTGGCCGTCACCAGTTCGCCAAGCTCGACAAGCCGCGGCCCGGTGGCTGTCTGCTGCACGGCAACGGGCGTCGCTTGCAGGGCACCATTCCAGACCCGAGCGGGCTGCTCCAGCGACACTTCGATCGGAAGCGGGCTCTGGCCGCCGCCACGGGGCGCAAAGCCGACAGTCTGCCGGCCCATTACCGCCCCGATGCTGTCCAGCAGCTGCCCTTCCGAAAGCCCCAAATGGTCGATCGCAGCACGGTCGGGCAGCAGCCGCAATTCGGGTGCGGGCGTCTGGAAGCTGTTGTGCACATCGACAATGAAATCGATCTCGCGGAACAGCTTCTCCACCTGCATGGCGGTTGCACGCCGGGTCTTTTCGTCGGGCCCATAGATTTCGGCCAGCAGGGTCGCCATCACTGGCGGGCCGGGCGGGGTTTCCACCACGCTCAGAGTTCCGCCCGCCGGCAGCGGCACGGCCTTCAGCGCCGTGCGCAGGGCCAGCGCCACTTCGTGGCTCGAGCGTTCCCGCTCGTCACGGTGCGCCAGCGTCACCATCACGTCGCCCTGGTTGGGGTCGCGCCGCAGGAAATAGTGGCGCACAAGGCCGTTGAAATTGAACGGGGCGGCCGTGCCGGCAAACAGGTCCATCGCCGTCACTTCCGGCTGCTCGCCAGCCACCGCGCCAAGCGCAAGCAGGGTGCGCTGCGTTTCCTCAAGGCTCGTTCCCTGGGGCATGTCCAGCACCAGCTGCAACTCCGACTTGTTGTCGAAGGGCAGCAGCTTCACCGTCACCGCCTTGAAATAGAACATCGATCCGGCAATGATGGTGGCGACACCCACGATGGCAAGGAACAGGCCGGCCGAGGCCCGGGTGGCGATCACCGGTCGGGCAACCCGCGCATAGAGCGCGCCCAGCTTGCCGCCGGTTGCATGGTCCTCGTGGCTGGGTTCGCCGAAGATCGCCATGCGTGCAAAGCGGACCATCAGCCAGGGCGCGATGATCACCGCCACGAAGAAGGAGAAGACCATCGCAGCCGACGCATTCACCGGAATGGGCGCCATGTAGGGCCCCATCAGCCCCGACACGAACAGCATCGGAAGCAGCGCCGCAACCACCGTCAGTGTTGCAACGATTGTCGGGTTGCCCACTTCGGCGACCCCGTCGATAGCCGCCGCGATCTTGCTGCGCCCGTCGTTCATGGCCCAGTGGCGGGCAATGTTCTCGATGATGACGATCGCATCATCGACCAGGATCCCGATCGAGAAGATCAGCGCGAACAGGCTGACCCGGTTGATGGTGTAGCCCATCAGGTTCGAGGCAAACATGGTGAGGAGGATGGTGGTCGGAATCACGATCGCGGTAACTGCGGCTTCGCGCCAGCCGACCGCAAACCCAACCAGCAGCACGATGGAAACCGTGGCGAGCGCCAGGTGGAAGATCAGCTCGTTCGCCTTCTCGTTGGCAGTCTCGCCATAGTTGCGCGTCACGTCCACCTTCACCCCGGCGGGCACAAGGCTGCCTTTCAGCGTTTCCAGCCGCGCAACGGCAGCCTCGGAAACCGTGACGGCGTTGGCGCCCGTGCGCTTGGCGATTGCAATCGAAACGGCTGGCGCAAGGCCGAAGCTGCCGTCCTCGCCCCGCGCCATCCGCCAGGCCCGGGCCTGCGTGTCAGACGGGCCCTGAACCACGGTCGCGACATCGGCGAGCTGGACCGGGGCACCCGTGATCGAGCGCAGCTGCAGCCGCTCGAGATCGGCAGCCGACGCAACGCCGCTGCCTGCAACCACAAGTTCGGTCTGGCCCTGCCCGCGAACGGCACCCGCCGGAAACTGGCGGGCTGCCTGCTGCACACCCTGCATCAGCGCCGACAGCGGCACGCCGTTCGCCGCAAGCCGCGCCGGATCGGGCACGATCCGGATCGCCTCGCTCCGCCCGCCGACAAGGAAGGTAAGGCCCACGTCGGGCACCTTCAGCATTTCTGTTCGAAGCCGCTCGGCCAGCAGCCGCAATTCCCGGTCCGACCAGCGGTCGGCAACGCCGGCCTCGGGCGACAGCGTCAGCACCAGGATCGGCACATCGTCGATCCCGCGCACCGTCACCCGGGGCCAGGGAACGCCAGGCGGCGCCCGGTCGGCATTGGCCTCCAGCCGTTCGGCCACCCGGATCGCGGCATCCTCCGGCCGGGAGCCGACAATGAAGCGCGCCGTCACCAGAACGCCATGGTCGCGCGCCTGCACATAGACATGCTCGACCCCGGGCGTTGCCAGCAGGATCTCTTCCAGCGGCTTGCCCACATGCTCCACCGCGTCCGTTGCGGTCATTCCCGGCACGGCCAGTTCGATGTCGACCATCGGGACCGAAATCTGCGGCTCTTCCTCGCGCGGGATGGTCGCGATCGCCAGCAGCCCGACAAGGATGCTGGCCAGCAGGAACAGCGGCGTCAGCGGCGACTGGATGGTCGCCCGGGTGATCCGCCCGGCAATCCCCAGCGGAATTGCAGAAAAGGCGCTCATGCGCCCGTCCCCGCCGGCCGGGCGAGCAGGGTGTCGCCGGCCTTCAGGCCCGACAATATCTCCATCTGCCCGTCACCAAGCGGGCGGATCTCGACCGGCACATCGGCCACGCGCTTGCCATCGGCCGAAAGCAGCCGGGCGAACTGCAGCCCGAAGCGCTGCTCGATGAAGCGCGACGGAACGGCGAGGCCTTCGCGGACGCCCACCGAAACCGTGGCTGTCACCCGCTGGCCGACGAGCGCGGGCTGCAGCC
>JBGTBK010000108.1:0-1854 GCA_041749355.1 Sandaracinobacter sp.
GCACCGATGGCCATGCTGCGCGGGCGGCACCGGCACCGGCTGCTGGTGCATGCGCGGCGGACAGCGCCCTTGCAGGATTATGTGCGCGGCTGGCTGGGGCGGGTGGAGCTGCCTTCGAGCGTGCGGGTGACGGTGGATGTGGACCCGCAGAGCTTTCTGTGAGTGTTGATGATTGACCGGGCTGCAGCCCGGACCCGCATTTCTGGGGCCTGTGGCCCCCGGGCCCCGATTTGGGGGTTGGTTGCTTCGGGGCGGGACGCTCGCTGCGGCACCTGGGGCTTGGAGGTCGGGCGCCCTACTGCTGCAGAAGCGGAGCGACATCCTCGAGTTTTACGTCGCGCATCTGGCTCAGATAGGCTTCATAGTAGCCCTTGTGCGATGCTCCTACGATGGCGATGAGCCTCGTTCCCGGTCGTCGGCCGAGAACTTCGCGGATATTGGCAACCATACGGAGATTGCGGGTCTCCCAATAGGCAACATATCGTCTGCCATAGGCTTGTGGCGAGGGTTCTCGCAGGGCAGCGCCCCAATCCGACAGATACGCCTCCACCGCATAGGAAGGGGCGTTGTAGGCCTGGTACAACGCCAGAAGTCCCTTCGGTTGATCCAGTTGCTTTTCGAGATCAGCGCCTTGCGCAATTCGCCTGCGTGTTGCGGCATTGTCCCAGGCATTCGATACAGCTGCGCCGTACGCGTCAGGATTGTCGAGCTTCCCCATATAACCGGATTGATCGTCAACGCTCCAGACCCGCTCGAGACCGGACTTCGCGGCGACCCGTGCCGCGATCAGCGACGTCTCGCTTCTGCTGATCATCTGCCTGTCCAGAGCAGCAGCCAGCTCGGGCGAAACTCCATCGGCAGCGGTCCGCTCGTTTGCCGGAAGCCGAAGCCATTGGACGAGTGCCGAGGCTGGCTCACCGGCAGCAAGGAACGTCGCAGCCAGTTGCCGGCGCAGCTTCGGCGCAGGATTGTCCGGCCAGCTCTGCAATAGTTGCTCGGCCTCGGCGTTTGCAGCAGCAACATCGAGCCCTGTCGCCTGCTTCGCGAGGGTTGTATCGTAGCAGTAGGCTTCGATCGTGTCGGCATCATTTCGGGCGGGGTTCTGGCGCATGGAATGGCACAGCAAGCCCGCGCTCTCTTCCACAGCGATTGCATCGGGACGCCATGCTACCAGTCGATCGACCAGAGGCGCTGCCATTTCCGGTTTAAACGCGTCTGACAGCTGCGACAGATGCGGTGTTCCCAAGACCAGAACGCGATTGGCCGTTCCTGTCGGGCTGTCATCAAGCCTGCTCGGGTCAAACCCAGGTCGATAGGGTTGGGAGGCTGCCTGCCCTGAGCACGGGGTCGCCATCAAGGCGAGTGCAGAGATGATCAGTGTACGGATGGCGTTCACAACTGAACCTCTTCACATTGTGGACCGGGGCCAGTTGGCCCCGGGGAGGCGGGCCCGGGCGGCCGCCCGGCTGCATCAGAAGCGGGCGCCGCCTTTGCCGCGATGGGGTGCGGGTCTTCGATGAAGTAGCCGGCATCTTCGGGCATCGCCATTTTTCCAAGTTACACGGCTTGCCGAGATCGGCAACGGGTTGGGGCGTTCATGTAAGCGGGTAGCTTGCGACCGGCGTGTAGTGGGCGCCTTCCTGGCCCAGGGTGCTTTCGACGAGGTGGAAATCTGTCGCCTGCCAGTCTGCGCGGGGGGTGGGGGTGTGGGTTAGCCAGGGGCGCAGGCGTTCGCGCGAGGCGCCGGCGCTGCCGAAGCGGGCGAGCGTGATGTGGGGGGTGAATTTGCGCGGGTCGGGCGACAGGCCGGCTCGGCGGAGTGCGGTGCGGGTATGGGTTGCCGCCCGCTCCGCG
>JBGTBK010000109.1:0-5777 GCA_041749355.1 Sandaracinobacter sp.
TCCACCTAAAAGTTATTTTAACAGATAACTCCAGGCAATAATTGACTAATACATTAAGTTTAACTTAAGTATTTTGTGGTTTCAACAAAACCAATTCCGCCCCCAGCATGGCGAGATCGTCGGCCTCGGCAAAGGCGGCCACCAGATCGGCCGGGCCCGAGATGATCAGGAGCTGGCCGGCTTCCAGCACAGCCTCCGCTGCGAGCGCCTCGCCGTCGGCGGTCTGCACCCTTGCGATCACCAGCCCGGGGAAGTCCTTGAGGTCGATGGAGGCGGCCACCTTGCCAAGCAGGGGTGAGGTTTCGCGCAGCTTCAGCTGGAAGTAGCGGCCCTGCAGCCGATACTGTTCGGTGAGCGTGCGGGCGTGGCTGGAGAGGTCGCCCGGAAGCGAGGGGCCTTGCGTGTAGGGCAGCAGCTTGGGGCCGAACAGATAGACGATGGCGATCCCGCCGATCACCAGCGGCAGGCCGGCCCAGGCGAATTCGAAGAAGGCAAAGGGCTCGCCGCCGGCATCCTGCAGGGCATCGTTGACGATGACGGCGATCGGCGTGCCCGACAGGGTGAGCTTGGAGCCGGTGTGGGCCCCGAAGGCGAGCGGCATCAGCAGTTGCGAGGGGGCAGTGCCGGTTCGGATGGCAAGCACGACCACGACCGGAAGCAGGGCGGCGACTGCGCCGTTCACGCTGATGAGGGCGGTGAGGCAGGCGACCATCAGCATCATCAGCACAAGGAGCTTGCCGCGGCCTTCATCACCCGCCCACTGGATCAGCTTCTGCCCCGCCCAGGCAGTCACACCCGCGGCCTCCAGCCCGGCGGAGACCACGAACAGGGTGGCGATGAAGATGATGGTGGGGTCGCCGAAGCCGGAGAACACCTCCTGCAGCGACAGGACGCCCGTCATGTAGAGCGCGAAGGGCACGGCGAGCGCCACGATCACCACGGGAATCCGGTTCTGCACGAACAGGATGACGGCGCCCACGATGATGAGAAAGACGATGGTGATGTCGCTCAAAAAGACTGCTCCGCTGGTTCGCGGGCACGCTGGCGCAGGGAGGCCTGCAAATCAACCCGAGCTTCCGGTTGACACGGCGAGACGAAAGTCGTGCTCTGCCAGACGGGACGAGTGGGGAGCGACCATATGGCTGAAAACGCGGCGCCGCGCGGGGCGATGGACCGGATGCTGGACGGCATCGAGCGGGTGGGAAACAAGGTCCCGCACCCGGCGGTGATCTTCCTGGTGATGATCGCAGTCGTGATCGTGGCGTCGGTCCTCATGGCGGCGCTTGGCTCCAGCGTCACGCTGGAAACCACCGATGCCGATGGGCAGCAATCGCTGCGGGTGGTGGCGGTGCAGAGCCTGCTTTCCACCGAAGGCCTGCGCTTCATGCTGACGAGCTGGGTCGACAATTTCATGGGCTTTTCCGCGACCGGCATGATCCTGGTTGCGATGGTCGGCGTTGGCGTTGCCGAGCAGACGGGGCTTGTGGCCGCGCTCATCCGCAAGATCGTGGCCGTCACGCCGCCGGCCTTCATCACCTTCGTGATCGTGCTGCTGGGCGGGTTGTCTTCGGTCGCAGCCGACGCCGGCTATGTGGTGCTGATTCCGCTGGGCGCCATGGCCTTCCTCAGCCTTGGCCGGCATCCGCTGGCCGGGATTGCGGCTGCCTTTGCCGGGGTTTCGGCGGTTTTCGGGGTGAATGTGCTGATCACGCCACTGGACGGCGCGCTGACGGAAATCACCAATGATGCGATTGCGCTTGTCCGGCCGGGTACGAGCCTGGACCTCACCGCCACCATGTGGTTCTCGATTGTCAGCCTGCTGCTGATGTCGGCTTTGTGTGCCTGGATCACCGAGAAGAAGGTCGAGCCGCACCTTGGCAAGTATGATCCGGCGCTTGCCGGGCCGGTGGCGGCTGCAGGCACGACCCCGTCCGACTGCGACAAGGCTGTCGACCTCGAGGCCGAGGCGAAGGGCCTTCGCTGGGCGTTGTGGGCGCTGGTCGTGTTCGTTGTTGCAGTGGTCGCGCTCAGCTGGGGGGAGGGGGCGGTTTTCCGCAACCCGGAAACCGGCTCGCTGATTTCCGAAAGCCCGCTGATGAAGGGGCTGATCGTGCTGGTGGCTTTGCTGTTCCTGGCGGTGGGCGCGGCCTATGGCGCGGGCGCCGGCACGCTGAAGAGCATGTCCCAGGCAATCGGCATGATCGACATCTCGTTCCGCAACATGGGGCCGCTGATCTTCCTGTTCCTTGTGATCGCCCAGTTCCTCGCCTTCTTCGGCTTCACCAACATCGCGACCGTGCTTGCCGTGAACATGGCCGACGCGCTGGTGGCCGCGAACCTCGGCTCGGTCACGCTGATCATCGGCTTTGTGGCAGCCATCCTTGTGCTCGACATCTTGATGCCGGGCGCTATCCCGAAATGGGCGATCTTCGCGCCGATCTTCATCCCGCTGTTCATCCAGCTTGGCAGCGATCCGGCGACTGTGCTTGCGGCCTATCGGGTGGCCGACAGCCCGATGAACGTGGTGACGCCGCTGATGGGCTATTTCCCGCTGATCGTGATCTTCTGCCAGCAATATGTGAAGGATGCGGGCGTCGGCACGGTGATCGCGATGATGCTGCCCTACACGCTGTGGATGGTGCCGATCTGGACCGTCATTCTGATCGGCTGGTACGTGTCGGGGATTCCCTGGGGCTTTTGAGGCAGCCTATTCGGCCGCCTTCAGGATTTTTGGTGCGTGGGCCATCCCGCCGTCGGGGAAGAAGCCGCTGCCCTTGCCGCTGCCCAGCGTCTTCCACGCCTCGCGGACGATTGCGCGGTCCAGTTCCTTCGTTGCCTCGGTCAGCTCGGCATAGGGCTTCAGGTCGTGGTGGATCCGCCGGGCGTTGTCGCGCGCCGGGCCCGGCTTCCAGCCCGACAGGGTGCGGTCCATCATCCAGCGCCGGTGCTCCAGTTCGGCAAGACTGTCGAGCAGCTGGGGGTTGGCCTCGAGCGACGGAAGCGGGATGCCGCCTTCGGGATTGCGGGCAGGCAGCGGCCTGTGCAGCCAGGCCGTGATGTCGACCCCGGCGCTTGCGAGCTTGGCCGGCAGGTGCACCAGCAGGCGGCGGTTGGATTCGCGGAACTCCTCGGGAAGGTCGGCCCAGGGGATGTTGGCCGGCGCATCGGCTGGCGCGGTCCGGCGATAGGCATCGTGGAACAACCTTGGCAGCCGGTCGGAATCCGGGTCGAACAGCCCGATGGAGGCTGCGAAATCGGCTGTTCCGCCGAACTGCACCAGCCCCGCGACCTCGCCCTCCAGCGGGGCGTCGGGCAGCGCGCCGCCGTGGACAAGGCGGGTGAAGATCGGCCCCATCTGCCAGCCTTCGCGCCGGGCCAGCGCCTGCAGAGAGACGGCAAGCGCCATGGCGCGGAAATCCTCGTCGATCGCGACATAGGCAAGCGTGAAGGGGTCGCGCGCCTGCGCCTTGCCAAGTGCGGCCGCCGGCAGAAGGCGGACGTCGGAGACGATCTCGGGGTCGATGACCTCCAGATCCACCGTGTCGGCAAGGCCGGGGCAGCGCTGCTGCAGGCTGGCGCGGATCTCGTGTGCGCGCGGGTCGACGATGGTGATGCGCGGCTTGCCGAGGAAGCTGGTGAGCGAGCAGAGCAGCAGGTCGGTCAGCACCGCCTCTCCGCCCCGGCCCAGCCCGAAGATCAGCGCGTGCAGCCGCTGGTGCCCAAGGGCCTGCGCGATCAGGAAGGGCGGGATCCGCCAGTGCAGCGCCCTGACCGACAGCTGCACCTGGCTCACGAAACGGACGCCCTGGATATTCTCCAGCTCGTCCATCCGCTCGGCAAACCAGGCGTCGGCGAAGTTCATGATGATGGGCAGCCTTGGCGCTTCGGCCCGCAGCGCGCGAACAGCTGCCACCTGCTGCACCTCGTTGCGGAAGGCGACCACCGCGCGCGACGCATTGGAGGCTGCGAAGGCGGCTGCCAGTTGCGGCTGCCACAGGCGGGGCACGATCAGCGCGCCGGGTATGGGGGTCTCGTCATCCTCGCGGTTGGCGATCCAGGTGACGAGCGCCGAGCGGGCGGCGGCTGCCTGCACCACCCCGCGCGCGACGGGATGGTCGCCGACCACCAGCAGATGGTTGCGCCGGTAGCGGGCGAACATCCGGCTGGCATGGGCCGAGAGCAGCGCAAGCACGGCCTTGGTGGCAGCGATCATGAAGGCCAGCGCGCCCAGAACACGGGCCGTCTCGATCCGCCAGTCCTGGTTGTAGCGTTCGGAAAAGGCGTAGAGGCTGGACAGCGTGACGGCGTGGAGGGAGTGGTAGACGACGTCGAGCCACGTCAGGTTCAGCGCCTCGGCCTGTGCGTGCCAGCCCCAGATCGCGAAGCCGATGGCAAGCAGGGCCAGCAGGGGCAGCAGCACGGTCAGGTTCAGCAGTCGGCGCATGCCCTCCATCGCTTCCGCTTGTGGGTTGCCGAGCCCATTGCCCGAGCAGGGGCCTCCTTGGCCAGTGGAAAACCGGTTGCGCGGCCTTCGGGCTTGTCGGTCAGGCGGTTGCGGCCTGGCCTGTCATCGCCCCGCCATCGGGGAAGAAGCCGCTTCCGCGCGACGTGCCCAGCGTTTCCCACGCCTCGCGAACGATCGCCCGGTCGAGTTCGCGGGTGTAGTCGTCGAGCGCGTCGTAGGGGATGAGATCGGGATGGTGCCGGGCATCATTGTCGCGCACAGGGCCATGGTGCCAGCCCGACAGCCGCCGGTCGACCATCCAGCGGCGGTGCTCCAATTCCGCGAGCGTTTCCATCAGCACCGGGTTCGAGCCGAGATCGGGCAGCGGGATGCCACCGGCCTCGTTGGTGACAGGCAGCGGCGTGCGCAGCCAGGCAGCAAGATCCACGTTGGCGGTCAAGAGCTTGGCCGGCAGGTGCACGAGCAGGCGGCGGTTGGATTCGCGGAACTCCTCGGCCAGTTCGTCCCAGGGGCAGTTGGCCGGTGTGCCGGGCCTGGCAGTGCGGCGATAGGCTTCGTGGAACATGCGGGCCAGCGCGTCGGTGTCGGGATCGAAGAGGCCGATCGCCTCGGCAAAGTCCGCATTGGCGCCGAACATCAGCAGCTCGGCGGGTTCATGCGTTACGGCAAGGCGCGGCAGGCTGCCGCCGCCGGCAAGCCGGGTAAGAACCGGCCCCATGTGCCAATGCTCGCGGTTGGCAAGGGCGTGGACGGCGCGGGCCAGCGCCAGCGCGCGCTCGTCGCTGTCGAGGGAGACATGGGCCAGCGTGACCGGGCTTTCGGCATTGGCCTCGATCAGCGCCTGTTCGGGAATCCTGCGCGGATCGTCCACTGCGCCGGGGTCGAGGAAGCGCAGCTCGGCGGACTCGCCCAGTTCCGGGCAGCGGCGCAGCAGGTCTTCGCGGACCGCCTGTGCGCGCGGGTCGATGATGGTGATGCGGGGCGTTTCGAGATCGCCGGTGAGGCTGCAGAGCAGCAGGTCGGTGAGGATGCAGTCCCCGCCGCGGCCGAAGCCGAACAGCAGCGCGTGCAGGCGGCGATGGCCCAGCGTGCGGGCGATCAGCGGGGGCGGATTGCGCCAGTGGAGATCGCGGACGGCGAGCTGGACCTGGCTCACGAACCTGACATTGGGCATCCGCGCGCCAGCGGCCGTTCGGCCGGCGAACAGGCTGTCGGTGAAGTTGACGGTGATCGGAAGGCCGGGCGAACGGGCGCGCAGCGCCTCGACTGCGGGCAACTGCCGGCCTTCGTCTGCGAAGGCGACGATGGCGCG
>JBGTBK010000110.1:0-4856 GCA_041749355.1 Sandaracinobacter sp.
CCGGCAGGCTCTGCCGGTCCGCGCTGACGAGTTCGATGGTGCCGGCAACCGCACCGGCCGCAAAGGCGCCCGATCCGCCCCCCCGCGTCACCCGCACGGCTCCCAGCCTGTCAGTTACAAGCGCGGTGAAGGGCACATAGCCGAAGAAGGGGTCTGCAACCGGCACCCCATCCAGCACCACCAGCGCCCGGCTGGCCGCATTTCCGCCGAGCGTGCGCAAGGTCGCCCCCTGCGCCGAGGGGTTGGCCGAGCGGCTGTCCGAGCGGCGGAACTGCTGAAAGCCGGCGACATCCTGCAGCGCCAGTTCCAGCCGCCCCACCTCGACCAGCCGCTCGCGGTCGATCAGCACCGACCCATAGGCCGGAACTCCGGGCGCCAGCGGCAGGCCGCGCCCGGTGACCACGATCTCGTCGGCGAACGTCGGGGCGGCTGCGATCAGGGCAAGCAGGGTCGGGATTGTCGGAGTGGCGCGCATCCCGCGTCGCCTAGCCCGCCAGGCCGGTGTGCACGAGCCTGCAAATGAACGGGTGCGACGAGCCGTGCAGCCCTAAGCCTGCTCCCCCCGGCGGATGCAGCGAAAGCCGATATGGCTGGTCGAGCTGTCGATCGCCTGGGCATGGCGCGCTGCCGGCCGATAGCGGCGGCAATAGCTTTCCGCGCAAAGGTGCGATCCGCCTTTCAGCACCCGGCGCGGGATCTTGATCTGCGGCATTGCCGGATCTTGGCTCGCCTCGGCCGCTGCCCCGCGCGGGTTGCGCGGCACGCAGCAGCTGGCCTTGGGGGTGATGATGTGGCGGTCCGAATACCAGTCGGTCGTCCACTCCCACACATTGCCGATCATGTCCGAAAGGCCGAAGCCGTTGGGCGGGAACGACCCGACCGGCGAGGTGCGCACGAAACCGTCGGCCGCCGAATTGGCGTGCGGGAACGGCCCCTGCCAGATGTTCGCCATGTGTTTGCCCGCAGGCTCCAGGTCCGCGCCCCAGGCGAACTCCGCGCCCTCCAGCCCGCCCCAGGCCGCATATTCCCACTCCGCCTCGGTCGGCAGCACCTTGCCGGCCCAGGCCGCATAGGCCTCGGCATCCTCGGCTGCCACATGCACCACCGGATGGTCCTCCAGCCCTTCGATGCTGCTGTCGGGCCCTGTCGGGTGCCGCCAGTCGGCACCCGCAACCCAGGCCCACCACTGGCTCCAGTTGTCCAGCCGCACAGGGCCCTTGGTCGGCGTGAACACCAGGCTTGCAGCCACCAGCATCTCGGGAAGCGCACCGGGATAGTCGGCCGCATCCGGCACCTTTTCGGCAAGCGTCACATGGCCGGTTTCCGCCACGAAGGCCGCAAACTGGCGGTTGGTCACCTGGGTCCGGTCAATCCAGAAACCCGACACCTCCACCTCGTGCGCAGGCGCCTCCTCGGCATAGTGCACATCAGAGCCCATGCGAAAGCGCCCGCCTTCAAGCCAGATCATCCCGTCGGTTTGCGTCATCAATAGATCCACTGGATTCGCGTGAGCAGCGTGTCTGTCTGGCCGGTCACGCCGCCCCTGTCGAGCCACACATGCCCCCAGGCGATTCCGGCCTTCCAGCGCCGCGTTGCCCACCAGTTGAGGCCGAGGTCGGTGCGCTGGAAGCGGCCGCCGTCCACCTGGGTGCTTGTGAGGTCCACGTCGGAATGGCGCACCACCAGCTCGGGTGCGCCCCAGCGGCCCTTGGGAACCACCCGCCGGGCATAGCCAACGTTGCGGTCATAGGGGCGGTGATCGCCGGTCAGCACCCAGCTGCCCGTCAGATACCACCCACCGAATTCGGGGTTGCCCACGGTCGGCCCATCCACATCGGCGCGAATCCACTCGCCCTGCAGCGAGACAGGCCCAAGCGCGAGCATCCCCTCCAGCCCCAGGTGCAGGGCGCCATCGGCCTCGAACTTGCCGGTGTCGACGAAATTGGTCGCGACATTGCTGCCCGGCCGGCCACGATAGCGCAGCGTGCCCTTGGAGGCGACATTGCGCATCGCGGCGCCCAGATGGAGGTAGCGGCTGTCGTCGGCCGGATCCGCCCAGACCAGCGCCGTCACCCGGGCGCTTGCGTCCCAGCCGCGGCGGTCGGTGTTCTGGACGTCCCACGCATCGTTGTAGAGGCCGATGGACAGCGTGCCGCGCTTTGCCGGCCCCCACACATGGGTGAGCTTCGCCCCCGTGTTGCGGGACTGGAAGAAAGGCGAAAGCACCCGCTCCATCGCTGCCAGGTTGGCGGCATCCCCCACCATTTCATAGGCGAAGGTCTGCTTCGTCTTGCCGAGGATCAGCTTGGTTCGCGTGCCCATCGGGAAGGTGAGCGAAATGTCGGTCATCTGCCAGGTGGTCTCTGGGTCGCCGTCGAACCCCTTGTACTCGCCGCTCAGCTGGAAGCCGACCCGGTAGCTGCCGCCGATGCTGCCCAGGAACGACAGCCGCGCGGCCCGAAGCTCCCAGTCGTCCGGCTGGGTGCCGACTTGCCCGACACTATCCTGGTCCTGCCAGAAGAAGGTGTGGTCGCCGAGAACCACCATGCTGACGCGGATGTCGAGCAGGCCAGGTGAGTCCGGCTGTTTCGGTTCGGGAAGCGGCAGGTCGGGCACGATGAAGTTCGAGGGGCCGGAAGCCATTGCCTCGTCGCCCTCGGCCGCGCCGCGCGGCACCTGCAGCGAGACCGTCTCCTGTGCGGACGCCGGCACTGCAATCAAGGCCAGTGCAGCGGCACCGGCCAGTCGGTCCCAATCTCGGTTCCCAATCGTCATTCCCACACATCATGCACCTTATGATGCGGAGAGGCAATAAAATGGAGTAAATTCAATGACCGATTCGCACGACGACGACGGCAATTTGGGTTCGACTACTGGCCGTGTGCTACCCATATCCCGCTCTATTGTAACGGACTTTCCCGCCGAATCACTAAAAGATAGGGGTAATTTGTTACCCGGACGGCGGAAGCGGGCGCCCAAGGCACTGCTCAATGGCCATCTTGCCCGCCGAAATTCCGCCCCCGGCACCGTCGATCATGTGGTGTGGGACACCGTCCTCGCCGGCTTCGGGTTGCAGGTTCGAGCGTCCGGCAACAACAGCTGGATCGTGCAGCACCGTCGGCGCGGGAAGTTGAAAAAATTGACGCTCGGCCGGTGCGTCGATGTTGAAGCCGCTGATGCGCGCGCAAGGGCGCAGGCGATTCTGGCCGCCGCTGCACTCGATGGCCTGCCCAGGCGGACCAAGGCGAAGGCCATTCCGCTGTTCAAGGATTATGCCACCGAGTTCTACGCCAACTGCTTTGAGCAGTGGAAACCGGCAACGCAGAGATCCAACCGCGCCGCGATCGAGCGTGAGATCATCCCCAACTTCGGGCATCTGGCGGTCAACGATATTCGCAAGGCCGACATCATCCGCTGGCGCGATAGCCTGTCAGCGCGGCAGGGCATCTTCAACCGCGCAATCCCGGTACTGTCGGCAATGCTGCAATATGCTGCCCGGCTCGGCTACTGCAAAGCCGGGTCGAACGCAGCGCGGGGAACACCCCGCTACAAGCGAGAGAAGCTCGAACGCTATCTGACACCGCTGGAATACCGGCGCGTTGCGGCCGCAATGACGCAGTTGCAAGATTCTCATCCCAAGCAAGTGGGGGCGCTGCGAATGCTGCTGTTCACCGGGGCGCGGCTCTCGGAAATCACCAAGCTGCGCTGGGAGGAAGTGCAGCCGCCGCGGCTGCAGCTCCTCGACAGCAAGACCGAAGCCAAGATGATTTATCTGAATCGCCAATGCGAGGCGATCCTGGCGTCGCTGCCGCGCGATCGCAGCAGTTCCTTTGTCTTTGTCACTCCGAACGGCAAAAAGCCGATCAACCTTGATCCAGTCTGGAACATGGTGCGACGAAGCGCGCGCATCCCCGACGTGCGGCTGCACGACATTCGCCATAGCTATGCCTCGGCCGGCATTATGGATGGCGTGCCGCTTGCAACGATAGGCAAGCTCTTTGGACACGCACTGCACGAAACGACGGCGCGTTATGCCCATGTCGCCGATGGCGCTGTGGCAGACGCCGCGCAACGCGTCTCCGGGTCTATCGCCGGTTGTCTGGGGCTCGGCCGATGAACGCGCTTTCGCTCAAAGCCGTCGTCTCGGGCGCGCTTGCCGATGTTGGGGTCGACGAAAAGGCCTTTCCGCCGACGCGCGGCCGGCCGCGCGATACCGTCTGGTTCACGATGGAATCGGGCTTCGGCATGCGCCGCTACGCCTCTGGTCGCGACGTTTACATCGTGCAGTCCCGGATGAATGGCAAAGTACGGACGATCACTATCGGGCCGTCGAGCTTGATGACCCATGCGATGGCGGCGAGCGTCGCCAAACGCGTCATCGCTCATTCGCTGGTCGGCAATGACCCCGCCGAGGAGCGCAAGCGCATCCGGAACGCCCCGTCGTTCGACGACTTCGTCAAGGAGTATTGGCGGAATTGCGCGCCGACGTGGAAAATCTCGACGCGCAAATCGCAGGACATTTATCGCCGCATCCTGATCGACGGCAAATTTCCTGATCGATATGTCGACGATATCGAGCCAGGTGACATCGCGCGATGGTTTGCGCGCGCAACCGATAGCTGTGGCCCCGGTGGCGCCAACCGCTGTGTCGATCTGCTTCGCACCATGTTCAACAAGGCGGAGCAGTGGGGCTATCGCCTCGAAAACACCAACCCATGCACCGGCCAGCGCAAGAACCGGGCGCGCAAGTTCCAGCGCTTCCTGACGCCTGAGCAGATGGCAGACGTTGGGGCGATTCTGATTGCAGATCGCGACGGACGGAATCTCCTGCACTCCAGCTACGCCACGGCCACCAT
>JBGTBK010000111.1:0-10038 GCA_041749355.1 Sandaracinobacter sp.
CGCGCTCGGCGCGTGCCGTCGCCGCAGCATAGCGGAACACCCGACTGGCAAAGGAACGCAATTGCTTGGTGGCTTCCAAACGGCCCCGGCGTTCGTGCTTTCTGAGCTCATGAAGCAGTTCCTGCGGCATGATATCGGCGACAGGCCGTTCGCCAAACTCGGGACCGAGCTTTTTGAGGAGCCAGCGCTGCTTTGCGAGGGTGGCCTCGGCAAGGCCTTCCTTCGCTTTCTTCGCGATGAGTTCCTCGGCAATTTTGGCGAAACTGTTGCCGGCGCGAATGCTGGCTTCAAACTGAGCTTTTCGCTTTGCGGCGTTGGGGTCGACGTCAAAGGCAATCTGCTTTCGCGCGGCATCGCGCGCGGCGCGGGCCTCGGCCAATGTGATTTGTGGGTACGCACCGATCGACAGCTTCCGTTCGACGCCTTCCAGTCGGTATTTGACCCGCCAGAGTTTGCTGCCCTGCGGGCTGACCAGCAGGTAGAGCCCCTGCGTGTCGGTGACTTTGTAGGGCTTTTCGCGGGGCTTGGCCTTGCGCACTGCGGTGTCAGTTAAAGGCATTTGGGGGCCTCGGATTTTGCGGAGACTTGCGAGGCCCCCAAAAAGGCCCCCATCGTCCACAAATAGAGGCAGACAAGGGCAACCACCGACAATCAGTGATTGCTTGTTATGTATCAGAAAACAGGGCTTTTTTCAACCGTTGGCAGCCGTCGCCAAACAGGAAAGTGGAGCGGGTGAAGGGAATCGAACCCTCGTCGTAAGCTTGGGAAGCTTCTGCTCTGCCATTGAGCTACACCCGCGGACTGGTCGTCCTGCCGAAGCGAGGGCTCAGTGCCACGGGGGCGACCGGTCGGTCAACATGGATGCACCCGCGGGCGTTCGGCAATGCGAAAATGTGGCATTGGCAAGGACCGAATGGCGCAATCCCTGCCAACCCGGCCGTCTGTAGCAGCGTCGGATGTCGAATGCAGCCGGCCAATCCGGTCCGTGCGGCCCACGGCCAGCAACCAGAGCAAGGACGCAATGCACGACCACCCCCTGTTTCCAGTCGAGGATTCGCGGGTTAGCGCGCTGCATCGGCTGTCGATCCTGGACAGCGCGGCCGATCCGATGTTCGACAGTCTGACGCGGCACCTGGCGGACGTGTGGCAGGTGCCCATCGCGGCCATCTCGCTGATCGACAAGGACCGGCACTGGTTCAAGGCGAGGGTTGGAGTCGACCAGGCTGAGGCCCCGCTTTCGATCAGCTTCTGCGCCCGTCTGGTGGCGGGAAGCGATGCGGAAATGGTTGTTTGTGATGCACGGGAAGATGCCCGATTTGCCGACAACCCTTTGGTGGCCGGGCCTCAGGGTCTGCGCTTCTATGCGGGCGTGCCGCTGGTCGACGCAGACGGCAACCGGCTTGGCGCCCTGTGTGTTCTGGACCGCCGACGCCGGTTCCCCTCCGATCGGGAGATGGCGGCCCTGCACGATCTTGGGGCCGTGGTGTCCGGGTCGCTGCTGCTGCAGCAGGCGGTGTCCCAACTGGCCGAGCTTGCGGTCACGGACCCGCTGACCGGACTGTACAACCGCAAGGGCCTGCAGATGCTGTTCGAGCGGCATGCCGCCGACCGGATGGGGATTCTGGCGCTCGACCTCGACAATCTGAAGCAGCTGAATGACCGGCATGGCCATGCGGCTGGCGATGCTGCGCTGGTGGCACTGGCCCGAGCGCTGAGAGCATCGGTCAGGGCGTCTGATGTGATCGCGCGGGTGGGAGGCGACGAGTTTGTTGTGCTGTTGAAGGAGGCCGAAGATCTGGAGGCCTGCAAGGCCACTGCAGACCGTATCCGCTGGCACCTCTCGCGAATCCTGCTCGCGGACGAACGCTTCGCACTGGTTGGCGTGTCGATCGGGAGCCATTTCGAGCCGCAGGGGCGGAAATCGCTGGTTTCGATGATGCTGGCAGCAGACGAGACACTGTACCAGCAAAAGGCGGTGGCGCGGCAGCAGGCGCTTGGCCGCTAGGGTCAGCGGCTCGCGGGCGAAGCTCGTGCTTCTGCCATATTGCATTCTGCTGCCTGTCGGCAGATGGGCGTTTCATGTCTACCAGTCCAGCAGATGTTCGAACCCGGCTTCGCACCTCGCCGAGCAGGTCGGAAATCGGGATACTTGCAGCGGCACGTCGGCTGTTTCTGGATCAGGGGTATGAGGCCGTCAGCATCGACGACATCGCGCGGGTGGCGGGTGTTGCGCGGCAGACGGTTTTCAACCGGTTCGGATCGAAGGACGCCGTGTTCCGGGCGATGGTGGCCGACCATTGGGAGACGTGGGGCAGCGAGGTCCGGCTGGAACATCTGGAACATTCGGAGCCGGTCGAGGCCCATCTGCGGGCTGTTGCACAGGCGATCGTCGCGTTTCAGGAGAACCCCGACCAGATCAAGTTCCAGCGCCTGATCGTGGGGGAATCGCGCCGGCTGGACTGGATCGGGCCGGCTGCCTTCCGGACGGGCAAGGGCCCCCGGATGAAGGCGCTGGCCGCGCATTTGGAGACACTGCACCGGGAGGGGCGGCTGGTTTGCCCGAACCCGATGGTGGCAGCCTGGCAGTTCGTTGGTCTCGTTCAGGAGTTCCTGGTCTGGCCCAAGGTGATGGACATCGGGGACGCAGGCGACATGATCCCGCCGGCAGCGACCGTGATCGAAGAAGCGATCGCGACCTTCATGGCTCGGTACGGGCCGGCCTGACCGACAGGCCGCCTCAGCGCAGGCCGAGCGCTGCCTTCACTTCGCGCCAGCCGACCAGCTTGTAGTTCTGCTGCTTGGTGTCGCTGTTGCAGATGGCTTCGGGCGGGTCGTTCGGCCCTTCGCCGTCGCAATGATCGTGCACGGCGATCGCGCCTTCGGGATAGCCGGCAATCGGGCCTGACCAGGCGTCGAGGCCGTCGGTCTGCGTGACGGGGTCGATGGAACCGCCGCCGATGCGGAAACGGCCGACATAGTTGTAGCTGCCGTTCGCCACTTCCCAGACCGGATAGGCGGAATCACCCTGGCTGGAGGCGATCAGGAAGGTGCGGCCACCGTCGCGCATCAGGGTCAGGCCCTCGGTGTCGGCGACGAGCTTCTTGCCATCGACCTTGTGGACGCTGACGGGGGCGGCTGCGGGATCGGCGAGGCTCATGCGCCAGATGCCGACATCCTCTTCGCCGACATAGAGGTCGCCGTTGCTGTCGTTGACCACACAACCCTCGGTCTGGGTGCCGAGCTTCCAGCGATGCTTGAGGGTCATGGCCGGCTTGCCGTCCTTGCCTTCGGCCACCGCATAGGCGAGCACGACGCCGTCCTTGTTGTTGGGGATGAGGTAGGTGGTGCCGCCGAACTGGCCCATGCAGAAGCCATAGGGTTCGCCGAACGCCTTTTCCGTGGGGAGGAAGCCCCAGCGCTCGAGCTTGAGCGTGGCCGGGTCCAGCAGCCAGGTCATCACCCCGAAGCGCTCGCGCTCTGCTGCAGCGACGAGGACCATGGGCTTGCCGCCGACCGGGAAGCTGCGCTGGTCCACATTGTTCATCGGCCCGTCGCCAAAGAACTGGCGCACCTTGCCATCGAGCCCGTGCACATAGAGCCCGATCGACTTGTCGGTTCCGATCCAGAGTGCGCGCGACGGATCTGCCGGGTCGCGCCAGAGGACCGGGTCATCGGCGTCGACCGTTGGGTTGTCGGCAACCAGCGTTTCGACGGCCGCCGGGACCGAGACGGTGGTGACGTCCGTGGCGGCGGCAGCCGGGGCCTGTTCCGGTTGCCCGGTCGGGGCAGGCGCCGGCTTGCCGCAGGCGGCGAGCAGTGCGCACCCGGCCAGAAGCGCTGCGCGCATCAGAAGTTCGCCTTCACGCCGAATTTCGCGGTCCACCGATATTCCTCATGCTGCAGCAGGCGGTTGCCGCCCGGGCCCTTCTGATATGCGGTGTAGCGGGCATTGTTGAGGTTCACCAGTTCGCCGAACAGTGTGAATTGCTTGGTGATCCGGTACTTGGCGGACAGGTCGAGCTGGAAGTGCGACTTCACATAGCGGTCGGTTTCGGGATCGTCCGACACCTCGTCGAGATAGCCGTCTCGGAAGGCGCCGGCGATCCGGAAGGAGATCGGCCCCTTGTCGTAGCCGAGGACGGCGTTGAAATTGTGCCGCGACGAGGTGGGGAGCGCGATCCGCCGTGTGGAGTCCTCGAAGGGAATGTCGACCCGGGCGTCGGTGAAGGTGTAGTTCAGGTTCACGAGCAGGCCATCGAACGGCGCCGGAAGCCCGGTGAGGGCGTGGGTGTAGGCCATTTCGACGCCGATAACCCGGCCATTGTCGCCGTTGATCCGGGTTTCGAGCTCGTCGAAATCGACGCCGTTGAAGCTGCCCGGCTCGTCGCTGGTGAAGGTGACGATATAGTCGCTGATGGATTTCGCGAACAGGCCGGCCTGGACGACAGCCTTGGGCGCGAAATACCATTCGACCCCCATGTCGAAGTTCCAGGCCCTATAGGGATCGAGGTCGGGGTTGCCGAAGGTGGCTTCGCCGTCCTCGATCACGAAGCGGGGGGCGAAGTCAGCAAAGTTGGGGCGGACGACGCTGCGGTAGGCGGCGGCGCGCAGGATGATGTCGTTTCCGGCATTGGCGCGCAGGTTCACGCTGGGGAGCCAGTCGGTGTAGCTGCGGTCGAAGCTGACCTCGTCGGCCGTGACGATCACGACGTCATCGCCATTGGCATCTTCTTCCTCGGTCAGCGTGACGAGGTTGCCGCGGCTGTTCGTCCGGGTGCGCTCCACGCGGACGCCAGCGACGATGCGGGCGAATTCGGACTGGTAGCGCCCGAGCACATAGCCGGCGAGAATGTCCTCCTTGGCACGATAATCCTCGCCGTTGGAAGCAACGAAGCTGTCGACGTCGTTGCGCTCGAACGGGCCGTAGCCGGTTGCGTCGAGGAAGTCGCGCCACTGGCTGACACCCGGGACCGGGTCGATGTCGGCAAAGCCGTAGGTTGCGCGGCCGGCCACCTGGTCGAGCGTCAGGTCTCCATCGAAACCATCGAAGATGTCGAAGTCGCCGTTGAACTCCTTGGTCCGCCAGCGGGCCTTCATGCCGCCCTGCAGGGTGAGGGTGCCCGAGGAGAGGGCGAGTTCGCGGGCGACATCCCCCTTCAGAGCCCATTCCTTGTCCTTGCTGTCGGACTTGGTGGTGCGCTCGAGCTCGTCGAATTCGTAGCCGGAGGCATCGGTGAAGTCGGCGCCGCCCGAGTTGATGGTGAAGACAGGGCGGATCAGGCGGGAATAGTCGAAGGTGACATCGAGTTCGCCTTCGGCAAAGCCGCGCTCGAAGACGACCGGATCGACCGACCCGCGCTCCTGCTCTTCGGCCTGGGAGTAGCTGGCCAGATAGTCGAGCCGCCAGGGGCCCGTCTCGGTCTTGCCGCCGAGAACATAGCTCTGGATGCGCTGCTTTTCGAAGCGGTCCTTGAGGTCGCGGGCGACGCCGATCTCGGCTTCCACTTCCTCGCCGTCGATGTCGGTGACCGTGGGCTGGAAGTTGGCCGTGGTCGCCGTGCCGCCGGTTGCGCCTTCGATGTCGGCGAAGTCACCGAAATCGAAGATCAGGCGACGACGGGATTCGTCGTCGGAGAATTGGGCGAACAGGCCGCGGGCGTAGAGCTCGGTCGACTCCGACGGGCGCCAGTCGAGGCTGAGCGTTGCGCCGATGCGCTCGCGCTCGACATCATAGTCGCGATATTCGGCATCCTCGGCATAGACGACGCCGTTATCACCCTCTTCCCAGCCGTCCATCTCGACATTGTCGGTCGAGAAGCGGCGGTTGTAGTAGCTGAGGCCGCCGGAGATGCCGAAGTCCTCGCCGAGCCTTGCCGAGAAGTCGATCGAGGCCTTGGGGCTGAGCTTGCCGGACAGGTCGTTGTAGCTGCCCTCGAGGCTGGCGGCCACGAAGCCCTTTTCGCGATCGAAGGCCGAGGTGGTGTTGATCTCGATCGAGCCGCCGATCGCGTCGCCGTCCTTGTCGGGCGTGAGCGACTTCTGGATGACGATCGATTCGATGAGTTCGTTGGGGACGACATCGAGCGCCACGCCGCGCACGTCGGATTCTGGGGCAGGCACCCGGGCGCCGTTGATGCTGGTGGCGTTGAGGTCGGGCGACAGGCCGCGGATGGTCACGAAGCGGCCTTCGCCCTGGTCGTTCAGGATGTTGACGCCGGGCGCGCGACGCAGGGACTCGGCGACATTCTGGTCGGGAAACTGGCCGATCGCATCGCGGGTGAGGACCGAGGTGACCGTGTCAGCCGAGCGCTGGCGCTGGATCGAGGAAAGGAGGGTCGACTGCTGGCCCAGCACGAGGATGGTTTCGATCTCGGTGCCGGCGGGGGCCAGGGCGAAGTTGACCTGCTTGGTGCCGTCCTGGTCGACGGTGACCGACTGGGTCTCTTCGCCGGCACCGGCAAAGGTCGCCACCACCTGATAGGTGCCTGCGGGCACGTCAGTGAAACGGAAACGGCCTGCCGCGTCGGCATTGGTGGAACGGCCAAGCGACGGGATGCGGACTTCCGCGCCCTGCAGGACACGGACGCCGGTGGAGTCAGCGACGGTTCCGGTGACAGTCGAGGCGAGCGCGCCGGTTGCGAGGGTGGTTCCTGCCAGAAGGGCAAGCAGCGTGCGGCGGGCGGAAATGCGGAACTGGACCATGAGACACCTCGATTTGGGGAGCCCCGCGCCTGACCCAAAGAAGTGACAGTTGGTTGGCAAATTGATTGCCGTTGCATGACGCGGCCCAGTTGCAGTCGGAACTGTTGCTGCTTGGCAACATTAAGTCAGGGCGCTGGCTTCAGCTGGCCCAGGCGGCGATGTCCTCCTCCTCGCCGATGAGGGCGAGGCCGTGGGCGATGGAGGTCAGTTCGTTGCCGCCTGCGATTTTCGCCTGGCCGAAGCGGGTCTCGAACAGATGGCGGATGCGGGGGATCAGCGAGCTTCCGCCGGTGAGGAAGACCCGGTCAACGGCTTCGGGCGCGAGACCGCCGGCTGCCAGCACCTGCTCCACGGCTTCCTCGATCCGCTCGACATCGGGGGCAATCCACTGCTCGAACTGCGCGCGGGTGACTTCGGCTTCGATTGCAAGGCCGCCGCCCTGGAAGCGGAAGCGCGAGACGGGGGCGGTGGACAGGTCGCGCTTCACCCGGCCGACCGCCTCGTAGAGCTGGTAGCCGAGTTCCTGTTCGACGATGGCGATCATGCGCTCGATGGGGAGCGGGTCGCAGGCGGCCTTGCGCAGCCGATCGAGTTCGGCGAGCGTCTTGCGATTTCTCAGCAGGGCGAGGCTGGACCAGTCGGAAAAGTCCGCGAACCAGCCGCCGGGGATTTCCAGAAGCTTGTCGAACGAGCGGTAGAGGCCGCCCTTCCCCAAGAGCGGCAGGACAAGATTGTCAAGGATGCGGGAATCGAACCTGTCGCCCGCAATGCCGACACCGGAATGGGCCAGCGGGACACAGCGGCTGGCAGCGCCCGGCGCCTCGATTCGGACGAGGGAGAAGTCGCTTGTGCCGCCGCCGAAGTCTGCGACCAGGATGGTTGCCGGCTCGCTGGTGGCAGAGGCGAAGCTGAAGGCAGCGCCGAGGGGTTCGTAGACATAGTGCACTTCGGTGCCGAGCCTTGCGAACATGCTGTCGTAGCGCTGGCGGGCAAGGGCTTCGTCTGGCGAATGCCCGGCAAAGGCGACCGGCCGGCCGATGATGGCGCGGTCGGCCCTTCCGGCAAGGGCAGCTTCGGAGTGGGCAGCGAGCTTGTCGAGGAAGATCCGCCCGAGGTCTTCGAAGCGGTAGCGCCGCTCGTAGATGGTGGCGTGCTCGAAGATGGGGGAGGCTGCGACGGTCTTGAAGGATTGCAGGAAGCGGCTGCCTTCGGGACAGGCGAGATACTCGGCGATTGCCCAGGGGCCGGCTTCGACTGCGATACGGTTCGCTTCCTCCCAGAAGCAGAGCGCCGAGCGGAACACCGGGTCGGGGCCGGAGGGGCCGTGGAATGGGATCAGTGTTGCGGTGCCGCCCAGCGCGAGGGCCGCGACCGTGTTGGTCGTTCCGAAGTCGAGGCCGATGACGGCAGGGCGCGCGCGGTTCGGCATGGGCGGCGGTCCCTAGCTGGCGGGTTCACCCTCCGCAAGGTGGCGCAGGCTGGAAAGTGCGGCTGCGTCCGGGCAGATTGCAGCGCGATGCGAACGCGAGACCGGATCTGCCGAACGAAGCGGCGCTTTGCCACTTCGGCCGAAGCGGAGGCCGTGGCGGAGGCCAGCGAGTTGCTTTTGCTGCCCTATCGCTGCGACCGTTGCGGCGCCTTTCACCTGACAGGCCGAACCAAGGGCAAGCGGTTGCCTCAGCCGGCGGCGGATTCTGCCAGGATCAAGGCGCCGGTCGGCCCTGCGTCGCGGCCGAGGGCGGCTGGCTGAACGCGGGTCTGGAGATCGGCGAGGCCGGTTGCAATACCGTAGCCGGCAAGGCTGCCGGCGGCGCTTTCGCGCACCATCGGGAGCAGCTGTGGCTGGCCGAGCGCAATGCCGCCGCCGAAGACGATCCGGTGCGGGGCGGCCGCCAGGATCATCAGCGCGACGAACGCGCCGAGCTCGGCACCCACATTTGCCCAGACGGGGTGGTCGGCAGGCAGGTCGGTGGAAGGGCTGCCGGTGCGGGCAGCGATTGCCGGGCCGCAGACAAGGCCTTCGAGGCAATCGCCGTGGAAGGGGCAGGCGCCGGGGAAGCTGTCGCCGGGCACGCGACGGACCCGAGCATGGCCGATCTCGGGGTGCTGGAGGCCGTGGACGGGCCGCCCCTCGACAATGAGGGCAGCGCCCATCCCCGTGCCGACGGTGGCGTAGATGTGGACGGGTGCGCCAATTGCTGCGCCGAACCGCCCTTCGGCAAGGCCGGCGCCGGCAACGTCGGTGTCGAGCGCGACGGGAAGATCGAGGTTGCCGCGGATCGCTTCGAGGATCGGGGCATCCGACCAGCCGGGCTTGGGCGTGGAGTCCATCCGGCCAAAGCCGGGGCTGGACGGATCGAGCCGGAGCGGGCCGAAGCTGGCGATGCCGATGGCCGAAAGGCTGTGGCGGGCGTGCCACGCGGCGAGCTGGGCGTTGATGCGGGGGAGGAGATCGTCTGGCGCGACTGTTGGCCACTCGGCGCGCTCGACGATCTTCTCGGGCGTGCCGAGGACAGCGATGGATTTCGTGCCGCCGAGTTCGACTCCGGCCAGGAGGCGCTGTGTCATTTGACGACCCTTGCACGATTCCCATCGAGATGGAGCCGGAAGATGGGGGCCGGGCAGCCGGCGAAGGCGGGGGGCGCGCCGACCATGTCGGCGAAGCTCCAGACGCTGAGGTCGGCGTTCACGAGCCAGCTGTAGGCCTGAGCCGGGCCGGCGGGCGGGTTGCAGGCGACAAGGCCGTCGCCGTTCAGCAGCTCCCAGGGGCCCACGAGACTGTCGGCAACGGCCCCGTAAAGGCCGGTCGGCCAGTCGAGGCCGGGGGCGAAGACCTTCGCAAGGGTGAGCCAGAAGAGATAGATCCGGCCGGCATGGGCGACGAGATGGGGGCGCTCCATTTCGTTGCAAACGCCCTCGCCAGTGGCGAGCGGCGGACGAAGGCTCCAGCCGTCCGGCGTCTCGACGGCGAAACCGATCGCGGCGTTGCAGGCGGCCTTCGAGCGGCCGAGCGAGGCAGCGAAGGTGAGGCAGCGTGTGCCGCTTGCCGGGTCGGTGAACCAGGCCGGGTCGCGGAAGGCCTTGATGGTGCCGACGGCGCCGCCGCCCTCGAGGTCGGCCACATAGAGGTCGCCATCTGGCGCAAGCATCTGCGTTGGGCCGGCCCAGTCGGTGAGGCTGACTGTCTTGGCATCTGCCTGGAGGTGGGCGCTGACATGGAACAGGCGCTGGTCGAAGCTGGGGGTGGCCTCTCCCCTGTGGCCGGCCGCGGTGAAATAGAGATGCAGGCGGCCCTGGGGGTCGAGGCGGGCTGAGCCGGCCCATTCGCGGCTTCCG
>JBGTBK010000112.1:0-3597 GCA_041749355.1 Sandaracinobacter sp.
GGCAGGCTATTGAGATTACGGGCTTTATAATTGGAATCGTAAAGAAAATCCGTTTCGCTGATCGCCGACACGTCCGAACTGGAAAACCAGCCAGCGGCGGTCGCAATGTTTGCACTCGCGGCTGTCGAGGCCGACTGCCACGCGCACATGGCCCTCGGTGCCCGACACGCCGTGGGTCGGATCGAAGCTGACCCAGCCAAGCCCCGGCACATGCGCTTCGGCCCAGGCGTGGGCGGCTTCCTGCTCGGGGTGATCGGGCGCTGCATAATGCCCTGAAACATAGCGGGCCGGGATGCCAAGGTGGCGCGTGGCCGCAATGAAGATCTGCGAAAGATCCTGGCAGACGCCGCGACCGAGCCGGAGCGCGGTGTCGGCGTCGGTCAGCATTTCGGTGATCCCGGGCTCGAACTGCATCCGGTCGCGGATGCCCAGCATCAGCGCATGGCAGCTGGACAGCGCATCCTCGGCCCGCAGGCTTTCAGCCAGCGTCGCGATGGCAGGGGTGATCGCTGTCAGGTCGGTGTCCCGCCGGTAGAGGATGGGCGGCAACGGCTCGTCAGCCCCGCTCACCAGCCCGGCCGTGTCGGTGGTGATCACCTGCCCCGTCACATGCAAAGTCATCTGCTCGACGGCGCGCTCGGCATAGAAGATGTGGCACGCGTTGCCATGCGCATCGGTCGACGGCATCAGGCTGCCGTCCACGTCCACGTCGATCCGCCAGTTCACAACCTGCTGGCTGTCGGTGCCGCGCGGCGTGAGCTTCAGCACCTGCACGATCCCGGCCGCCGGCTGGGTGTAGGTGTAACGGGTGATATGATCGATAAGGAGCTGCATCAGAAGAGATACTGTTCGGCGATGGCTTCGCCCAGCCTGTTGTTCTCGGCAACGAAGCCCAGCAGGAATTCGTGCAGGCCGGACTGGAACAGCGTGTCGATGTCGCAATTCGCCAGGTTCCTGAGCGACGTGGACGCGATCCGGTTCGCAGGCCCGCGCCGCCCGCGGCTTGCCGCCAGCTGGTCCAGCAGCCACACGGCATCTTCCAGGCAGGCGATCAGGCTTCGCGGCATTGCCCGGTTGAAGATCAGCAGGTCTGCCACCAGCCAGGGCTTGACGCTTTCGCGATAGACCCAGCGATAGGCCGTCAGCGCCGACACCGTGCGCAGCAGCGTCGTCCACTGGAAATAATCCAAGCTCCCGCCCACCGGCTCGGAGCGCGGCAGCAGCAGATGGTATTTCACGTCCAGCAGGCGCGCGGTGTTGTCGGCCCGCTCCACCGTGGTCCCCAGCCGCAGGAACCAGTAGGTCGCCTCGCGCAGCTGGGTGCGGTGCGCGGCCCCGTCGAAGCTCAGGAGCGCGCCCTTGATGGTGTCGGCGATGCGCACCAGCGTCGTGCTGTCTGGCCGTCCCGTGCCGAAGCGCTGCACCTCGTGCCAGGCGTCGTTCACCGCCTCCCAGGTTTCCAGCGTCAGCGAGGTGCGAACCGCGCGCCCGTTCGACCGCGCACATTCCAGGCAGCGCCGGATCGAGCTTGGGTTTTCCGGGTCCACGGTCAGGAACCAGCCGACATGCGCCTCGTCCATCGGCAGGTTGCGCTCGAGGAAGCCCTGGTCGACAGCCGCCGAGCGGATCGCGCTTTCCCATGCGGGGCTCGCCCCCCCGTGCGAGGCCGGAAGCGAGGCCAGCCGCACCGTCGCATCGATCAGCCGGCACAGGAAATCCGCCCGCTCGAGATAGCGGCCCATCCAGTAGAGGTTCGAGGCGCTGCGCGAGAGCATCAGTCGAGGCCTCCCGGCCCCTGGAAGGGGCTATCGAGGTCAGGCCCTTCCTGTTCGAACGGCCCGACAGACGATCCCGCCAGGTCGCCCACGTCCGGCCCGTCGACCACCCAGGTGTCCTTCGTGCCCCCGCCCTGGCTGCTGTTCACGACCAGCGAGCCCTGTTTCAACGCAACCCGTGTCAGCCCGCCGGGGATGATCTTCGTGCCATTGGCGCCCGTCAGCACGAAGGGCCGCAAGTCCACATGGCGCGGGGCAACACCGGCCGCCGTCAGGGTCGGGCAGGTGCTGAGAGCGAGCGTCGGCTGGGCAATATAATGTTCGGGATTGGCCTTCAGCCGGGCGGCAAAGGCCTCGCGCTGCTCCTTCGTCGCGTGCGGGCCAACCAGCATCCCGTATCCGCCCGAGCCGTCGGTTTCCTTCACCACCAGCTCGTGCAGGTTCGACAACACGTGGGACAGGCTCTCGGGCTCCCGGCAGCGCCAGGTCGGCACATTGTGCAGGATGGGATCCCGCCCCGTGAAAAATCGGACGATGTCCGGCATGTAGCTGTAGATCGCCTTGTCGTCGGCAATGCCGGTGCCAAGCGCATTGGCGATGGTCAGGTTGCCGGCATGCACCGCGCTCACCAGCCCGGGCACGCCCAGCACGCTGTCCTGTTTGAACACCAGCGGATCGATATAGTCATCGTCCACCCGGCGGTAGAGCACGTCCACCCGCTTGGGGCCTTCGGTCGTGCGCATGTAGAGAATGTCGGCGTGGACGAACAGGTCCGAGCCTTCCACCAGCTCCACCCCAAGCTTGTCGGCGAGGAAACTGTGTTCGTAATAGGCGCTGTTGTGGATGCCGGGCGTCAGCAGCGCGAGGCAGGGCTCCGACCCGCAATGGCTGGGTGCAACCGACGTCAGAGTCTCCAGCAGGGTCTCGGGGTAGGTCTCCACCGGCCTGAGCCCGCCGGCCTTGCCGACGGAGTGGATCAGCTCCGGGACCAGCCGCAGCATCACCTCGCGGTTCTCAAGCATGTACGAAACACCCGATGGGGTCCGGGCATTGTCCTCGAGCACAAAGAATTCTTCCGGCCCGGTGCGGACAAGATCGATCCCGGCAATCTGCACCCACACATCGGCCGCCGGCCGGCGGCCGACGGCGGCCATGCAATATTGCGGGTTCAGAAGCACCAGCTCCTCGGGCACGATCCCGGCCCGGATACACTCGCGCGGGCCATAGACATCGGCCAGGAACATGTTCAGCGCCTGCACCCGCTGTGTCAGCCCGTCCTCGAGGATGGCCCATTCGCTTCCCGCCAGCACGCGGGGCACGATGTCGAACGGGATCAGCCGCTCGCTCGCGTCAGGGTCGCCATAGACGGCAAAGGTAATCCCGATGCGCCGGAAGAAGAGCTCGGCCTGGCGGCGGCGGGTTTCCAGCAGCTCGGGCGGGGCAGCGCGCAGCCATTCGGCCACCTGCGCATAGGGGGCCCGGACTTCGGGGGGGAGGCTTTCGGCGCCGAACAGGGGGCCGGCACCCGAGGCGCCAGAAGAAGACCCTTCGGGATAGGGGCCGAAGCCATAGGTTTCATCAAAGGCGCGCCCTGTCACCCGCACATATTGTGCGTCGCACAAGGCCCATGCAACCGGAATCTTGCCCGTTCAGCGGTCAGTCGTCGGCAACCCTTGCAGGCACGTCGCGCCCGCGCGCGTTGCTGGCGCGCATGCTGGTCTCGCGAACGCTGGTCTCGCGCTGGGGCCGTTCGGCAGGCGCGCTTCGAACCTGTGGTTCGGCTCTCGCACTGCGCACCTCGCGGGCCGGTGCTTCGGCACGG
>JBGTBK010000113.1:0-11617 GCA_041749355.1 Sandaracinobacter sp.
CGCGCCCGCAGTCAGCAGCGCGCACGGGCGGGCAGGCCTGCCTGATCCCGCCGGCAATGACCGGGCCGCCGACGGCTTCCGATCTCAAGGCAGAGCGGGTGCTGTTCGTGTCGGACAACCAGATGCGCGGGCAGCTGGCCGCGCTGGAGGGAACGCGCTGGCGTTATCCGGTGGTGGGCATGACCGGACGTGAGGTGCAGGAATCCGGCGAAATGGTGGCCGAACTGCTGTTCGGGCCAGATCGGCTGGTGACCAGGCGCTTCGTCAGCCCGAAGCGAGGCACAACCGAAAATCGCTTTCGCGCGATCGTGGTGGACGAGGAGCCCGGGCTGGACCGCGAATGCAGCCTTGTTTCCGCGACGGCCAAGGGTGCATATGCCCGGCAGGGGGAAGCGGGTGCGAGGCCCATTCGCCGGCAGATCGTGCTGCGCCCGCTCGATTCGGCGCGTGGCGATGACGAACTGGCGATTGGCTATTGGGGCGGACGGACGCTGTATGTGGCCGACGACAATCGCATGGGCTATTTCGTCAGCACCGCCACGCTTGTGAGCGGCACACCCAAGCCGGTGAAGCCGCTGCCGCGCCGGGAAGCGGCAACGAGCACCTCCCGGCCGCTGTCGGCGCGGGTTGGCAACCTCGGCAATGCGGACCTGCGGGGCATCAGCTCCAATTGCGACACCATGATGTGGCGGCAGACGGCGGCGGTCTCGTCGGCGCGGCAATTGGCAGGGCTGCGCGACAAGAGCGCGCTTGCGCTGGTGATGGCAGACCTGGCGGGCGGCAATGAACCGATGACCTTGATCCGCTTCGACGGTAAGACCCTGAACATGGCGGCGGTGAACGAAGGCGGGAAGACCGTCTGGAAAAATGGGGGTTTGCAGGTCACCCGCCGCGACACGGGCCAATATGCGTTGCAGAGCGAGCCGGGCGTGGGCTTCGGTGATGGGGTGCTGACCTTGCGCTATGGCACGGAGAGCCTGGCCATACCGTTCGTCTCGGAATCGGTCTGCTGAGGCCGGCAGCGGGCCCTGAGTCTTGCCTGGGTCAGCGCGCCATCAATTCGGGCAGAAATGCCTCGTGCGCCTTGCGAAGGGCGCCGAGGTCCTGCCCGCCGATGCCCTCCACGCGCAGCGCAGTGCCGCCGGTTGTTCCGATGCGGGTGAGCGGAACCGGGCAGCCGGCAAGCGCGGTGCCGGCTGGAACGGTGAGGACATAGCGGCCCTGGTCTTCGCCGAAGGCCCAGGCGGCAAAGTGCTGGCCCGACGGCGAGACGGTTGCCCCGATGCCACTGGCCATTGCCATTTCGGCGAGAGCCACCAGGAGCCCGCCGTCGGAGCAGTCATGCACGGCTGTAACCGTGCATGACAGGATGAGCGCGCGAACCCAATCGCCTGCAGCCTTTTCGGCAGCGAGGTCGACCGGGGGCGGCGCACCTTCTTCGCGCCCCAAACATTCGCGCAGCCACAGCGACTGGCCCAGATGGCCTTTCGTCTCGCCGACCAGCCAGATTTCCTCGCCCTCGGCCTTGAAGGCGAGGGTTGCGGATGCCTCCCAATCGGCGATCACGCCCACGCCACCGATGGAGGGGGTGGGCAGGATGGCAGCGCCCCCGCCAGTTGCCTTTGATTCATTGTAGAGGCTGACATTGCCCGAGACGACGGGATAGTCGAGCGCGCGGCAGGCTTCCGCCATGCCCTCGATGCAGCCGACCAGCTGGCCCATCACGGCCGGGTTCTGGGGCGAGGCAAAGTTCAGGCAGTTGGTGATCGCAAGCGGCGTGGCGCCGACGGCCGTGATGTTGCGCCAGGTCTCTGCCACGGCCTGCTTGCCGCCCTCATACGGGTCAGCGAAGCAATAGCGGGGGCTGCAGTCGGCTGTCAGCGCAAGCGCCTTCCTTGCGCCGTGGATGCGCACAACGGCCGCGTCGCCGCCCGGGCGCTGCACCGTGTCGGCGCCGACCATATGGTCATATTGCTCCCACACCCAACGGCGCGACGCGAGATCCGGGCAGCCCAGCAGCTTCACCAGGTCACCCAGCAGGTCCTGGCTGTCGGGCACCGCGCCCATTGGCGCCGGCGGCGGGGTCGGCACGTGCGGGCGGTCGTATTTGGGCGCTTCCTCGCCGATCGGGTCGAGCGGCAGGTCGCAGACGCGCTCGCCGTTCCAGTCGAGTTGCAGGCGGCCGCTGTCGGTCACTTGACCGATCACTGCGAAATCCAGGTCCCATTTGCGGAAGATGCGTTCGGCCTCGGCCTCGCGGCCGGGCTTCAGGATCATCAGCATCCGCTCCTGCGATTCCGAGAGCATCATCTCGTAGGGGGTCATGCCGGTTTCCCGGCAGGGCACCTGCTCCATGCGGAGCAAGATGCCGACGCCGCCCTTTGATGCCATTTCGACGGACGAGGAGGTGAGGCCGGCGGCCCCCATGTCCTGGATGGCGACGATGGCGTCGGTTGCCATCAGCTCCAGGCAGGCCTCGATCAGCAGCTTTTCCATGAAGGGGTCGCCCACCTGCACGGTGGGGCGCTTGGCGTCGGCATCCTCGCCGAATTCGGCCGATGCCATGGTTGCGCCGTGGATCCCGTCGCGCCCGGTTTTGGATCCGACATAGACGACCGGGTTCCCGATGCCGGCGGCGGCCGAGTAGAAGATGTTGTCCGCCTTGGCGAGGCCGACGCACATGGCATTCACCAGGATGTTGCCGTTGTAGCGCAGGTGGAAGCGGACCTCGCCACCGACTGTCGGCACGCCTGTGCAATTGCCATAGCCGCCGATGCCGGCGACGACGCCGCGCACAAGGCTGCGGGTCTTGGGGTGGGCAGGATCCCCGAAGCTCAGCGCGTTCAGGTTTGCGATCGGCCGCGCCCCCATGGTGAACACGTCGCGCATGATTCCGCCCACGCCGGTCGCCGCGCCCTGGTAAGGCTCGATGAAGCTTGGGTGGTTGTGGCTTTCCATCTTGAAGATGACAGCGTCGCCGTCACCCACGTCGATCACGCCGGCATTCTCGCCCGGGCCCTGGATCACCCAGGGCGCGCTTGTGGGCAGCTTTGCGAGGTGGAGGCGCGAGGACTTGTAGCTGCAATGCTCCGACCACATCACCGAAAAGATGCCCAGTTCCAGCAGGTTGGGCGGCCGGCCGATGGCGGCCAGGATGCGGTCATATTCCTGGGCATCAAGGCCATGTTCGGCGACGATCTGGGGGGTTATCTCGGTCATACCGGGGCTCTAGCGAAAGGCGGCAGCCAAGTCATTACGGCAGCGCTCTTGGCAGGGGACTTTCAGGCGCTAATCTGTGTGGCCAAGGGGTGCATATGCCAAGACGCAGGGCCGACGGCCGCAAGACGCAGATTGTGGTGGTTGGCGGCGGAGCCGGTGGCCTCGAGCTGGTAACCCGTCTCGGACGACACCTGTCGAACTCCGAGCATGACATCATTCTGGTCGACCGCAACGCCAGTCACATCTGGAAGCCGCTGCTGCACGAGGTGGCAGCCGGATCGCTGGATGCGAACCTCGACGAGGTCGGCTACCGCGGCCACGCCTTCCGCTGGGGGTACCGATACTTCGACGGCGCGCTGGAGGACATCGACCGGGACGCGCAGGAAATCGTGGTTGCCCCCATCGTCGACGAGGACGGCCGCGAAGTGATCGGCCGGCACCGGATCCGCTATGATTATCTGATCCTTGCGGTTGGCTCGGTCTCGAACGATTTCGGAACGAAAGGCGTCAAGCAGCACTGCCTGAGCCTGGAGAGCCGTGTGGACGCGGACCGGTTCCGGCGCCGGCTGCTGAACCAGTGCCTGAAGGTGTCGCGGCTGATGACGGCTGACCCGAAGTCCGATGCGATGGCGCGGATTGCCATCGTTGGCGGCGGGGCAACCGGCGTGGAGCTGGCAGCCGAGCTCTATTCGGCGGCCGACGCGCTTGGCTATTACGGGCTTGAGGTGTTCGACGCCAAGCGGCTGCAGGTGACGCTGATCGAGGCGGGGCCGCGGATCTTGCCGGCGCTGCCCGAGAAGCTGTCGGCGGCCGCTCATGCCGAACTGGAGGCGCTGGGCGTGCGCGTGCTGACCGGCACGCAGGTGGTGGAAGCGACCGAGGACGCGATCCTGACGAAAGACGGGCAGCGGATCGAGGCCGAGTTGAAGGTCTGGGCTGCCGGCGTGAAGGGCGCGGACTTCCTGAAGGAGATCGGCGGGCTGGAAACGACGCGCAACAACCAGCTGGTGGTGCGCCCGACGCTGCAGACCACGCGCGACGACCGCATCTTCGCAATCGGGGACTGCGCGAACCTGGTGCTGGAGGAAGGCGGCAAGCCGATCCCGCCGCGCGCCCAGGCGGCACACCAGATGGCGACCACCTGCTACCACAACATCCGGGCCTCGATGGACGACAAGCCCCTGAAACCGTTCGTTTATCAGGACAAGGGATCGCTCGTCAGCCTGGCCGGTTACAACACGGTCGGCAGCCTGATGGGCAATCTGGTGGGCGGGCGCATGGCGATCGAGGGGCGGATCGCGCGGCTGGTCTACACCTCGCTCTACCGGATGCACCTGATCGCGATCCACGGCTGGATGAAGGGCACGGGGTTGATGCTGGTGGGGCATGTGAACGAAGTGGTCAGACCTCGGCTGAAGCTTCACTGAGCGGCCGGCAGCGGGCTGCCAGGCCATGGCCTATTCATGAAACTCGGCCGCCTCCGGTATCCGCCCGAAGGCGATCCGCGTGCCGATGCTTGCCGTCCGCCCTTGCCCCACCGGCCCCAGGGTCACCGCGTTGCGGCCGAACTTCGCGTTCAGCGCGTCCATCGCGCGGGCGATCTCCAGCGTGGGGCGTTTTGGCGCATCGAACAGGCTGAGCTGGGTGCCTTCGGCGGGGCGAATGTCGTCGAGGCTGACGCCGATAGTTCGGATTCGGCTCGTGCCCTGCTCGCGCTGAAGTTGCTGCCACAGCGGCACCAGAGCCTCCAGCAGCGGGAAGCTGTCGTCGGTTGGGGCGAGCTTGCGCGTGGCGGACCAGCTTTGGCCATTCTCGAAGCGGGCGTGAAGGGTCAGGTGGCGGGTCACGCACTCGGCGCGACGCAGGCGACTTGCCGCCTTCAGCAGCAGGCGGCGCGCGGTCTGGCGGGTGGTTTCCATGTCCCGCGCCTGGGGGGCGAGAACGTGGGAATGGCCGATGGAGCGGGACTGGCGGGCGCGCTCGGGCAGGTCGGCACCGTGGAGGGCATACCAGAGGCGCGTGCCCACCACCGAACCCCAGGCCGTGCTGGCGGCGGTCGGGTCTTGTGAAAGCAGCTGGGCCATTGTCGTGATGCCGCGTGCGGCCAGGCGCGCTTCCATCTTGGCGCCGATTCCCGGGATGTCGCGCAGGGGGAGGGGGATCAGCGCATCGGGCAGGTCCTGCGCTTCCAGCACGGTCAGCCCGTCGGGTTTCTGCATGTCGGCCGCGATCTTGGCCAGCAGCCGCGACGGCGCGATTCCGACCGACGAGGTGAGGCAGTCCCCCACATTGGCGCGGATGCCGGCCTTGATGCGGTTGGCCAGCGCCATGGCCTGTTCGCGGCTGTTTTCATTGTCGAGCAGGCGGCAGGCGAATTCGTCGATCGAGCAGACGGCAGTGACGGGGATGTGGCGCCAGACTTCGGCAAGGATCTTCTCGTGATACGCGGCGTAGCGGCTGTGGTCCCCGCCGGCGAAGAGCAGCTGCGGGCAACGGCGCCGCGCTTCGCCGACCTTCATGCCGGTTTTGATTCCGAAGGCCTTTGCCTCGTAGCTCGCTGCAATGATGGTGCCGGAGTCCATTTTCGCGGGGCCGACTGCGACGGGTTTGCCCCTGAGCGACGGGTCCAGCTGCTGCTCGACGCTTGCGAAATAGCTGTTGAGATCGAGGTAGAGCCAGCGGAGGGGAACAGCTGCGGCCATGGGCGGAACATAGCAAGAACAGTTGCGAAGGTCGAGGGGGTTCGCCATTGTGGCGCGAAGGGGGCCCGATGGCGGAAGCGGTGACAAACGAAGTGACGGGCGGCCTGGCGGCAGACGTGCCCGAAGGCGTGCAGGCGGTGGAGGCCGGCGCCATCCGGGGAGCGCGGCTGCGCTACTATGATTATTGCATGGCGGCCTTCGCGGTGATCCTGATCTGTTCGAACCTGATCGGCGCGGGCAAGGTGGCGACCCTTGATCTCCCACTGGTCGGCGCGGTGACCTTCGGTGCTGGGATTTTGTTCTTTCCGCTCAGCTATGTGCTGGGTGACGTTCTGACCGAGGTTTACGGCTATGCCCGGGCCAGGCGGGTCGTGTGGGTGGGTTTTGTGGCAAGCGTGTTCGCGGCCGGCATGGCTGCCGTGGTGGTTGCCATGCCGCCGGCGGCCGATTGGCAGGGGCAGGAGGCGCTGGCCGCCGTGATGGGGCAGGCGCCGCGCATCTTCGCGGCGTCGATCCTGGCCTTCTGGGCGGGCGAGTTCGCCAACGCCTTCGTGTTGGCGCGGATGAAGGTGCTGACCAAGGGGCGCTGGCTGTGGACCCGCACCATCGGCTCCACTGCGGTGGGGCAAGGGGTGGACACGCTGATCTTCTATCCGCTGGCTTTCTGGGGGATCTGGGAGACGAGCCTGATCCTGACAGTGATGCTGACCAACTATCTGCTGAAAGTGGGCTGGGAGGCCGCGCTCACGCCCGTCACCTACAAGGTCGTCGGCGCAATGAAGGCGGCCGAGGGGCTGGACGTCTATGACGTCGAGACGGATTTCACGCCGTTCAAGACCAAAGTCTGAGCCCTGGTGTGAGCTGGCTGCAGGAAACCAAGCTGCTGCTGATGGCCGGCACAGGGCTCGGCAAGGACGCGCTGCATGTCTATGTCGGTCTGCTGGTCTTCCTGCTGGCGCTGACCCGGTGGCGCCTTGGCAGCTTGCCGCCGCTGCTTATCGTGCTGGCCGTCGCGCTGGCGGGCGAAATGTGGGACCTTGTCGACAATATGCGCTCCGGCGCGCCGATGCGCTGGGCCGGGCATGGCAAGGATATCGCGAACACGCTGTTCTGGCCGGCCGTCTTGACTGGGCTGGGGCGCTGGACCGGCCTGTTCAGGCGAGGACGCTGAGCAGCCCCTCGAACAGCCGACGTCCGTCGGTCGTGCCGTGGGCCTTTTCCACCACGCGCTCGGGGTGGGGCATCAGGCCCAGCACGTTGCGCTTGTCGTTGACGATGCCGGCGATGTTGCGGGCGGAGCCGTTCACCGCCTCGGCATAGCGGAAGGCCACCTGGCCCTGCTGTTCGAGGCGGTCGAGTGTGTCGGCGTCGGCCTGGAAGTTGCCGTCATGGTGGGCGACGGGGACGGTGATGGTTTCGCCCGGCTTGTAGGCCCGGGTGAAGGGGGTGTCGGTGGTGACAACCTCCAGTTTCACGTCGCGGCAGACGAAATCGAGGCCGGCGTTTCGCATCAGCGCACCCGGAAGAAGGCCGCTTTCGGTGAGAACCTGGAAGCCGTTGCAGATGCCGAGCACCGGGGTGCCCTTGTCGGCTGCGCGGATCACGGCGCGCATGATCGGCGAGCGCGCCGCAATCGCGCCCGAACGCAGATAGTCGCCGTGGGAAAACCCGCCCGGCAGCGCGATCAGGTCCAGTCCTTCGGGCAGTTCCGCATCGTCGTGCCAGAGCATGGCGGGGTTCTGCCCCGTCACCAGTTCCAGGGCGACGGCGAGATCCCGGTCGCAGTTGGAGCCGGGGAAGACGACGACGGCCGTCTTCATGCCAGCTCGACCTTGAAATTCTCGATCACCGTGTTGGCCAGCAGCTTCCGCGCCATCTCGGCGACCTGCGCCTCGGTGGTGCCGTCGGCAACCTCCAGCTCGATCACCTTGCCGACGCGAACTTCGGCCACTTCGCCAAAGCCGAGGCCGTCGAGGGCGTGTTGGATGGCGCGACCCTGGGGGTCGAGAACGCCGGGCTTGAGCGAGACAGTGACTCGGGCTTTCATGAGGCCAGCCTATGCGCGAAGCGAGGCAGGAAGGGAAGCAGGATGGCCGAGCAGAGACCCAATATCGCGTTGCTGATCGACGCAGACAACGCGTCGCCCGATGGCATCGATGCCGTGCTGACGGTGCTGGCCGAACTGGGCCCGGTGAATGTGCGAAGGGCCTATGGCAACTGGAAGAAGCCGGCACTGAAGGGCTGGGAGGCGCTGGTGCACCGCTATGCGATCGATGCGCAGCAGCAGTTCGATGTGACCAAAGGCAAGAATGCGACCGACATGCGCATGACCATCGATGCGATGGACCTCTTCTATTCCGGGCGCATCACCGGATTCGGGCTGATGAGTTCAGACAGCGATTTTGGCCCGATTGCCATGCGGCTGAAGCAGGATGGCCTGCCGGTCTATGGCTTCGGGACGGACAAGACGCCGGAATCCTTCCGGGAAGCCTGCACGCGGTTTATCATCACGACACAGCTGAAACAGCCGGCAGAGCAGCAGGCGCCGCAGCCGACAGCCAAGCCGATCGACAAGGAGCTGATCGAGCTGCTGACCGACGCCTATGAGGCGTCGAAGCGGGACGAACGGGGCTTCGCCGCACTGAGCGAGATCGGCGCGCGTGCCGGCAACCGGTCCAGCTTCGACGCGCGAAACTATGGTGCCGCCCGCCTGTCGGACCTTGTCGAGAAGATCCCGCAATTCCAGCTGGAGCGGCGGGACAATCTGGCCTTCGTGCGGCGCCGCTAGCGCGCAAAGCGCTCCACGGCGGCCAGCCCCTGCGAAAAGGCAGCCGTGCCCGGTGCGATGACCTCGAAATGGCCGGCGACCGGCGCGACCTGCACGTCGACGCGGTCGCCCGCCTTGCGGCCGTCTATGGCATGGCTCAGGCCCATGGCTGGAAAGGCGACATAGTCGAACACGCCGTGCAGCATGACGGCGGGGACGCCAGTGGGCAGCAGGCGGTCCGGGCTGGTGTCGGCAAAGCGCTGGTCGGCCGTCCGTTCGGCCCCGTCTGCGGTGGTGGGCGGCGCAAGCGTCGGCACGGTGTCGGCGCCACAGATGGTGCGGATTTCGGTTTCCCACTTCTGCAAGCTTCCGAAGCCACCGACAGAAACCACACCGCGAGGTTTCAGCGGGGCCTCCGTGCGAAGCGGGCTGTCGGCAGGCAATTTGTGGCGGCCGGCTGCCCAGAGCGCGAGATGGCCGCCGGCTGAATGGCCCCACAGGACGACGCGATTGAGATCGAGCTTATTCGCCTCTGCATGGTCGCGCAGCGTGTCGATCGCGGTGCCGACATCCTGGAACGTGGCGGGATAGCCGCCGCCTTCTTCGTCGATGCGGCGGTAGGTGATGGACCAGACCGCGAAGCCCTTTTCGAGGAAAGCGCCGGCGGCCGGGCGGACAAGCTCGATCCCGGCGACCTTCTGCTGCCAGCAGCCGCCGTGGATCAGCACGACCACCGGGCGCAGCGCATCGGGGGTTTCGGCGTTGGGCGGCGGCAGGAACAGCTCGATCTTCTGGCTGGCTGCCTCGCCATAGCTGATCGTTTCGGTCGGCGCTGCCGCTGGAAGCGACATCACCGAGCGCGGGTTCATCAGGCGCGGAAGCTCCGGCGTGCCCGGAGGCATCGCCGGGGCAGGTGCAGGTACCGACTGGGCGAAAAGGGGCACTGCCGCCACAAGCGCGCCCAGCAGCAGTCCATGCCTCATTGCTGGTTGCGGGCCTTGCGGGCTTCGTCGAGGTCGAGGACTGCGCCGTCGACGCCTTCGGGCAGAAGCCCCAGGCGACGGGCAACTTCCTGATAAGCCTCCACTTCGCCGCCGAGGTCGCGGCGGAAGCGGTCCTTGTCGAGCTTCTCGTCGGTTTTCATGTCCCACAGGCGGCAGCCGTCAGGGCTGATCTCGTCGGCAAGGATGGTGCGGCTGTAGTCGTCTTCCCAGAGGCGACCGAACTCCAGCTTGAAGTCGACCAGGCGAATGCCGATTCCGGCGAACAGGCCGGTGAGGAAATCGTTTGTGCGGATCGCCATGTCGACGATGTCGGCAAGCTCGTCCTGGCCGGCCCAGCCGAAGCAGGCGATATGCTCTTCGGTGATCATCGGGTCACCGAGTGCGTCGTCCTTGTAGTAATATTCGAGGATGGTGCGCGGCAGCGGGGTGCCCTCCTCGATTCCCAGCCGCTTTGACAGCGAGCCGGCGGCGACATTGCGGACCACCACCTCGATCGGGATGATCTCAACCTGGCGAACCAGTTGCTCGCGCATATTCAGACGGCGAATGAAGTGTGTCGGGATGCCAATCGTGCCCAGCAGCGTGAACAGATGCTCGGAAATCCGGTTGTTCAGCACACCCTTGCCGGAAATGGTGCCCTTCTTCTGGGCGTTGAAGGCGGTGGCATCGTCCTTGAAATACTGGATAAGCGTGCCGGGCTCGGGCCCCTCATAGAGGATCTTGGCCTTGCCTTCGTAGATCTGGCGGCGGCGGGACATGGTTTGTGTTCCTTGAAACTGAAAGATCGGCATAGCGGGTTCGCGGGGGCCCGGCAACTTGATGGGTGGCGCAATCCGGCCGTTGCGCTAGATCGGGACCATGCTGATATCCCTGCTTGTCGGGGCCGCCGCTGCGGCTGCCTCGCCCTCTTCCCTCCCGCAGCTTCCGCCTTGCGGGATGGCCTTTGCCGGCCTGCTGGTTTCAGCCGATGCCGCCGACAGCGGCATGGTCGGCAAGCCCCTGGTGATGCATGTGCGGGTGTGCGACGCGGCCGAGACGCAGATCCCCTTTCATGTGGGCGACGACCGGTCGCGAACCTGGTTCCTCACCCGCACGGCCGATGGTGTCCGTCTGAAGCACCGCCACCGCCACGCCGACGGGAGCCTTGATTCGCGCACCTTCTATGGCGGCGACAGCAGCGGGCCTGCGCAGATGCTGCCCGGGGGTGGCTGGCGGCTGAGTTTCCCGGCTGATGCTGAGTCGAAGGCGCTGTTCGTGGCGCAGGGTATTCCTCAGTCGGCGGGCAATGTCTGGTCGGTGGAGCATGTGCCGGGGCGGTTGTTTGCCTATGAGCTGAAGCGGCCTGGGCGCTTCTTCCGTGTGGAGTTCGATCTTACGATCCCGGTCGCCGTGCCGCTGCCGCCCTGGGGCGACGAGGCGCAGGCGAACCGCTGAGGTGTCTCAACGGCAGAAGGGCTGGGAGCGCGCCATCTGGTCGAAGTGCAGATGGTCGGCATGGGGGGCGTCGTAGTCGGGCGAAAGCACGGTGCCGAAGCTGCGGCAAGCGCCCTGGCGGACCTCGCGCAGGAAAGCCTGGTCGCGGCTTGCGCCGAACCAGCCGTCCTTCACTGTCACGCTTTTGCCCGAGGCGAGCTGGAAGCCCGCGATGTCGATGGCGTTGGCACGGGCATGTTCTGAGAGGCGGGCACCGGGGCGGTTGTTGATCGACCGACAGCCGTAGCTGCCGAAATGGCGAATGGCGCCCACTTTCTCGCCGAAGTGGCGCAGCGCCGCGGGTTGCAGAACATCACGTTCCCACTGGGTCAATGCGGCCGCCACGGCGCAGCTTGTGGCAGGCGGTTCGCCCAGCCAGCGGGGGTGACCCGCGGGCACCATGGCGCGCTGCACGGCCCAAGGGTAGCCGCAGCCTGTGGGGCCGGTGACGA
>JBGTBK010000114.1:0-1880 GCA_041749355.1 Sandaracinobacter sp.
GCCGCAAGCGCCCCCAGCAGCAGGCAGGCAAACGCGGCCGAAAGCGCGCCGACGACAAGCTGCGAAAGGATGGCGCCCGCAAGCCCGGCCACGGCCACCGCGACCACCGTCCAGTCGGGAATGATCCGGTGCCGCACATCGAACAGGCAGGCGGCAAGAAGCGGGGGAGCCACGGCCAGGGCAAGGAGTGTCGCCATGTCAGCGGCTCCCCCAGGACAGGTCGGTCAGGTGCCGCTGAAGTCGGCGTCCGCTGCGTTGGTCACATTGCCGCCGACGGTCTCGATCGCGCCGGTCAGTTCGCCGCCAAGCGTCGTCAGCGCGCCAAGCACCGCAACCGCAACAAAGGCGAGGACAAGCGCATATTCGAGCGCGGTGGCACCGCGCTGGCCCCGCCGCGACGCGCGGAGGGCAAGCCTCTGGATGGACATGGCTGTATGCTCCCAGTCTAGGGGGCGCGGAGACCGGATCCGGCCCCGGAAAAGTCATCGACCGCGCCGCGCCACAAGGGCAAAGCAGGGTCGAGTCCGGCAGACAGGGCAACGGACCCGCAGCTGAGTGCTTTAATGATTGTCGCCACATAACGCCCTTAACGCCGGGTCAGGCCCCGGCTTTAGGACGATTGGGCAAGTCCCTCGGCGAAGGGCCTCAAGGGGCCTGCGCTCAGTCTCCGGTAAAGCTCGGCGCGCGCTTTTCCAGGATCGCCGCAACCGCCTCGCGATGGTCCGCCGTCTCGTGCGCGATCGCCTGATAGGCCGCCGACAGCTCCAATATGTCGTGTGCCCGGCCATGCTGCGCCTCGCGCAGCAGCTTCTTCGTCAATCGAAGCGCCCGCGGGCTGTTGGCGACGATCCTGTCGGCAATCCGCAGCGCTGCATCCATCAGCTCGGCATCCGGCACCACTGTCCCCACCAGCCCCATCGCCCGGGCCTCTTCAGCGCCAAAAGTCTCGCCCGTCAGGAACAGCTCGGCCGCCTTCGAATAGCCGACGATCCGCTGCAGGGTCCAGGCACCGCCATCGCCCGGCACGATCCCCACCTTGATGAAGCTCGCCGCCATTTTCGCGCTTTCGGCCGCCACCCGCACATCGCACAGGCAGGCCAGATCCAGCCCCAGCCCCACCGCATGGCCGTTGATCGCGGCAATCATCGGGATCTCGCAGTCCAGCATCGCCCGCACCGCTCGCTGCACCCCGCGCCGGTAGTTGGCCCGCGTTGAATCCGGCTGCTCCAGCACGCCGATCCCGTTGCGGCTCTGCATCCCCTTCAGATTGCCGCCGGCCGAAAAGGCCCGGCCCGCCCCGGTCAGAACGAGGCACGAAACCGACCGGTCATTGCCCAGCTCGAAGAAGCTGTCGACGATACTGTCGCAGTCCGCGATGGTCCCGATCGCGTTCAGCGCCTCGGGCCGGTTCATGGTCAGGATCGCGATCTTGCCCCGGCGTTCGACCGACAGAAAGGGTGTCATTTCGCGCGTCATCCTGCCCAAACTCGCCATTTGCCAGCGCTGTCGGGCTGCCATAACTACTCGGGCGATGCAAATCTTCCCCATCCGGCCCTTTCACCCCCCCGGCGACGTCCCCGCGCTCAGGCAACAGGTCCGCGATCTCGTCGCAGCCCACGCCCACAGCTGGGAGCCGGAAACCCGGGCGAACAGCTGGCTCAAGGTCGACGCAGACTTCTCCCGTGCGCTCGGCGCAGCCGGCCTCCTCGGCCTCACCTGGCCCCGCCGCTACGGCGGACACGAACGCTCGCTCCTCGAACGCTACGTCATACAGGAAGAGCTTCTCGCGCTCGGCGCCCCATCAGGCGCGCACTGGGTCGCCGAGCGCCAGACCGGCCCGCTGCTGCTTCGCTACGGCACCGAGGCGCAGCGCGAGCGCT
>JBGTBK010000115.1:0-2940 GCA_041749355.1 Sandaracinobacter sp.
TCTGTTCACCGCTTTCGAGGAGCTTCTGGCGCAGCGTATCGAGGGCGCCATCGCTGCCGGGGTCTACGACCTCGGGCTCGAGACCCTGCGCGCCGAGAGCTTTCGCGTCACGGATGCACGGGTGATCTACACCCATCCCGGGTCCGGCGCGGAAACGCAACTGCTAAGCATCGCGCAAAAGCAGCGCAATACGCCGACTTCGCTTGCCGATGCGCTCGACTGGCTCGACGACCCCAAGGCGCGGCTGCTGGTCAACAGCCGCTCAAACCGGGCTGCCGTGCGGGTGCCCGCCACCAGCCTAATGCTGGATGATGGCACCATCGAGCCCCGCCTGCGGCTGATCCGCCCGACCGAGGCAAGCACCGTGCCTGCAAAGCTGATGGACGACACGCACTGGCTCGAGGCCGACCGCGCGGCCTTCACCGCCGCTTGGACTGCCGAACTGGCCGAGGTGCCGGAGTTCACGGAAACCACGCTCCACATCGTGGCGGGCCTCCTGCTGCCGATCTGGAAGCAACTGCCGCAGGACGAAACCCGCGTCTACCGGCTGCAAACCGACGACGGCCAGCGCATCATCGGTCGCCGGGTCTCGCCTGCGTGGGTTGCGACGACGCTGGCGGGTGATGCGCCGCAACTGTCAGCCGCGCAGGTCCATGCCCTCGTTCTGGAGGGCAAAACCATGGTGCGCCTTGCCGAGGGGATGGAGCTGCACCGCTCCCGCGTTATGGGCGTCAACCGGATCGAGCTGTCGGGCTTCACGGAAGCCACCAAGGATCGGCTCAAAGCCGATGGCTTTTTCTCGGAGATCATTGCCTGGAAGCTGCGTCTGTTCTGCCCGACGGACTCTGGCGGCATCGCAATACTCGATCGTCTGCTTGCACGTTGTCCTGTGACGGGACTACATGCGCGCGGAGGTTGCTGAGCCATGTATTCTGAGACTGAAGATGTGATCCGCGCACTCGCGGAAAATGCCGAAAGCGTTTGTCGCCATTACCTTCCCGCCGGACGGCGGGAGGGGTCCTACTGGATCGTAGGCGATCTGCAGAACAACCCCGGTCGGTCGCTCTTCGTGCGGCTGACGGGGCCTGCGTCGGGGCCGGGCGCGACTGGTAAGTTCACCGACGGTGCCACGGGCGAGCATGGCGATCTTCTGGACATCATCGCCAAGCGGACGGGGATCTCACGCTTTCCCGATCTTCTGGCCGAGGCCCGGGCGCATCTTGGTCGTCCGCAGCCGGTCCCCCCGGATACGCCAGTGCCGAGGAAGGCCAAGGCACCCGGCGGCACGCCAGCTGCCGCTGCGCGCCTCTTCGCAGCCTCCATGCCAGTCGCAGGCACGCTTGCCGACACCTACCTCCGCGCCCGGGGTATCGGCCATGGCGGGGTGATGAGCGCCCTGCGCTTCCACCCGAAGTGCTGGCATCGGGATGAGGGCCAGACCAAAAGCATCCCCAGACCGGCGCTGATCGCCGCAGTCACCGATGGGGCAGGGGCCTTGCAGGGTGTGCATCGCACCTGGTTGGCACCTGACGGCGAGGGCAAGGCGGCGGTCAAAACGCAGCGGCGGGCTATGGGTCACATATTGGGCAATGCTGTCAGGCTGACCCCGCATGATGACATCCTCGTGGTCGGCGAAGGCATCGAGACCATGCTGTCCTTGTTCGAGGCAGCCCCCGGCCTTCCCGTCTGGGCGGCGCTCTCGTCGGGTCATCTCGGGGCCGTCCTGCTGCCGGAGGGGGTGCAGCGCCTCTACATCGCCATCGACCGCGATCCTGCCGGGCAACGCGCGGCAGAGAGGTTGAGCGCCAGAGCCACAGAGGTCGGGATTGCAGCCCAAGTGCTCGAGCCGCTTCTTGGGGATTTCAACGATGATCTCCGTATGAGCGGCAAGGATGCGCTGCGCCAGCATCTGGCAGGTCAGATCGGGCCTGAGGATCAGCAGCGCCTGTTGGGCTGAGCAACGCCGCCGCAAGGGTTGGTCCAGGATTGCGGGGGCAGGGGTCATGTATACCTGTCGCGAGTGTGGATCATCACCTTTGCCTCTTTCCGGGTAAATCTCATCCACCCGACACCCGCGCGGCCTTCAAGAGATGGGCGTGCTGCCGTCAAAGGGTCCGCCCCCTCAAGGGCGGCAGGCAAGCTATTTCCGCCGCGGGGGAAGTGCCCCCGCTTTGCATCGCGAAACAAATAGCCTGCCTGCCGCCCTCCTCCACTGCGTTTCGGCCCCGAAGAGGGGGTGAAGGGGCGTCCGCCATGACGGCTCAGAGCTGCCCATGAAGGCCGCGCGGGTTGTCGCGCGGACGAGACAGGCCCGGAGGCAAGAAACCGATGACAATCCGCACCCACGACGACGCATATGAACCCGCCCACGCCGCATCCCAAACCGCCCATGCGCTCGACGAGCTGCAGCTCTATGGCTACCGCCCCTTTGACGAGCCCGATCCCCGCCCGATGCCCGATGGGCAGCGCCTCGCGGTCGCCGTCGCCGACATCTTCGATGCCCTCGTCGCGACCCTGGAAGACACCCGCATGGAACCCGACCTCGAAGAGGTGCTCTGGGGCCAAGTCAACCTCTTCCACCGCGCCACCGCCCGGATCGAGCGGTCGCTCGATGAGAATGAGCAAGCGCAGCGCCGCCTCCAGCGCGAGCAGGACGGCTCCGAGGTGAAATCCGTCGAACTCGAGCGCCTGACGGCCGAAGGCCTGACGCTCGTCGAACGGCGGAACTGCATGGACATGATGCGCGATCACGCGGCCACAGAGTTCGTTCATCACACGGGCTCAGCGTAAGCGGCGGCCCCAACCCATTGAATTGATGTGTTCCTGACGCGTGACGCGCCTGCGAGAAGGTCTGCGTTAGCAGATGGAGGTTTGGCATGGCGGATGGTGGCGATGGTTTCGTGGGCCGTTGCGAGGTCGTTGAGCCTCGGCGGCGCGGCA
>JBGTBK010000116.1:0-1806 GCA_041749355.1 Sandaracinobacter sp.
CTGCGCGCCGCGAGGACTTCCATGCGCCGGCAACCGGTGCGCCGTTCCGGCTGCTCGTGGTGGGCGGAAGCCAGGGCGCGCGCATCCTTGGCCGGCTGGTGCCGGAGGCAGTTGCCCTGCTGTCGGACGAGGAGCGCAGGACCTTGCACGTCACGCAGCAGTGCCGAGCCGAGGACCTGTCGGCAGTCGCCGAGGCCTATGCGGCAGCGGGTGTCGAGGCCGATTGCCAGACCTACATGGCCGACCTGCCCGAGCGGCTTGCCGAAAGCCATCTGGTGGTCAGCCGGGCGGGTGCCTCCACCATGGCGGAGCTGATGGTGCTTGGCCGGCCGGCGATCCTGATCCCGTTCGCGGCTGCGACCGATGACCATCAGACCGCGAACGCCGATGGCTATGTGAAGGCGGGCGCGGGGTTCCTGATGCCCGAAGCGCAGGCGACTGCGGCGAAGCTGGCGGGCCATCTGAAGGGCTTCATGCACGCGCCGGAAGCCTTGGGGGCAGCTGCCAGCGCGGCGCGCGGGCTCGGCCTGCCGGATGCGGCTGCCCGGCTGGCGGACCTTGTGGAGCAGCAGGTCGGCGACCTGGGCCAGAGGAAGGCCGCATGAGCGGGATCGCGATCAACAAAGACGGCGGCGCTTTCCCGAAAATCGGCGGCGCCGCCTTCAACGCGACTGTCGGACCGATCCACTTCATCGGCATCGGCGGCATCGGCATGTCGGGCATTGCCGAAGTGATGGCGAACCTGGGATTCACTGTGCAGGGCTCGGACATTGCCGAGGGCTATGTGGTGCAGGGCCTGCGCGAGAAGGGCATCACCGTCCACATCGGCCACAAGGCCGAGAACCTGGGCGATGCAGCCGTCGTCGTGGTCTCGACTGCGATCAAGAAGGGCAACCCGGAAGTCGATCTGGCGCTGGAGCGGCGGATTCCGGTGGTTCGCCGCGCCGAGATGCTGGCCGAGTTGATGCGGCTGAAGTCGACCGTCTGCGTGGCGGGCACCCACGGCAAGACGACGACCACCTCGATGGTGGCAGCCCTGCTGGATGCCGGCGGGCTCGACCCGACGGTCATCAACGGCGGGATCATCAACAGCTATGGTTCGAACGCCCGCCTTGGCGACGGCGAGTGGATGGTGGTGGAAGCCGACGAGAGCGACGGCAGCTTCCTGCGCCTGCCGCCGACGCTCGCGGTCGTCACCAACATCGATCCCGAGCACCTGGACCATTATGGCGACTTCGAAGCCGCCAAGCTGGCCTTTCGCACCTTCATCCAGAAAGTGCCCTTCTACGGCGCGGCCGTGCTGTGCCTCGACCACCCCGAGGTGCAGGCGATGCTGCCCAGCGTGTCTGACCGGCGGATCATCACCTATGGTTTTGCGGGCCAGGCCGACATCCGCGGCGACAATGTCGTGCCGATCCCCGGCGGCAACCGCTTCGACGTGACGCTGCGCACCTTCGGCACGCCCGAGCGGCGCTACGAGGGCCTGGAACTGCCAATGCCGGGCCGGCACAATGTGCTGAACGCGCTGTCGGCGATTGCCGTCGCCGACCAGCTGGGCATCGGCGAGGCGCAGATCCGCGAAGGCTTCGGCAAGTTCGGCGGCGTGAAGCGGCGCTTCACGAAAGTTGGTGAAGTGACGCTGCGCGCCACGGGGGTGGGCGAGCTGCCCGTCGGCGACGGCACGGTGACGATCATCGACGACTATGGGCACCACCCGGTCGAGGTGAAGGCCGTGCTGGCGGCCGCCCGGGAAGGCGAGAGCGCCAAGGTCGTCGCCGTGGTACAGCCGCACCGCTACACCCGGCT
>JBGTBK010000117.1:0-5674 GCA_041749355.1 Sandaracinobacter sp.
CCGCAATCGAGGCGCTGACCCGCCAGGGCCGCCAGGTGCTGGTGGTGGGCGATGGACTGAACGACGCCCCCATGCTGGCCGCCGGCCACGCCAGCCTTGCGCCCGCAAGCGCGTCGGATGCCGGCCAGACCGCCGCCGACATGCTGTTCCTGAACGACAGCCTGATGGCGGTGCCGCAGGCGCTGGAAACCGCGCGCCGGGCCGATGCCCATGTCCGGCAGAATTTCGCCATGGCAATCGGCTACAATGTGCTGGCCGTGCCCATCGCCGTCGCCGGCCTCGTCACCCCGCTGATCGCGGCAGTTGCGATGTCGCTGTCCTCGGTTATCGTGGTCGCCAATGCGCTGCGCCTGAAGGTGCCGGACTGATGCCAAGATGACGAACATCTCCATCCTGCTCCCCATCGCCCTGCTGCTCGGGCTGACAGGTCTCGGCGCCTTCCTCTGGTCGGTGCGCTCGGGCCAGTATGACGATCTCGACGGCGCGGCCCGCCGCATCCTCACCGACGAGGAAGACGATCCGTGTTGAAGCGGGCGCTTCCCGCCCTCCCGCTAAGGCAGGCGCTTCCCGCCCTAATGCTGCTTGCCCTGCTGCAGGCAACCCAGCCGGCCCTCGCGCGTGGGCTGGTGCCTGTCTGCACCGCCAGCGGCACCCACTGGATCGATCCGGCCGCCGGCGACACGGGCGGCAAGCCGGCCGACCAGGCTGGCTCCGCCTGCCCGCACGGCTGGTGCAACCCGCGCAAGCCTCGCCCGGGCAAGCCCTGAACCATTCTTCACACGCCCGCATTTGAACCGTGGGCCCGCTTGCCCTAATCAGGCCGCGCAACGTCACCTGACGGGGGAGGCATATTTGTACCGAAGGCTGTCACGGCTGCGCACGCGGCTCTACCGCACGACCAGCAAGCTGCAGACCTGGTACTACCGCCGTGTCTGGGGGATGACCATCGGCGAGGATTGCCGGATTTCCATGTCGGCCAAGCTCGACAAGACCAACCCGCGCGGCGTCCACATCGGCAACAGCACCCTCATCTCCTTCGATGCCGCGATCCTCACCCATGATTTCGTCGGCAACAAGCATATCGACACCTTCATCGGCTCGAACTGCTTCATCGGCGCCCGCTCGATCATCCTTGCCGGAATCCACATCGGCGACAACAGCGTGGTCGGCGCCGGATCGGTGGTGATCGCCGACGTACCGCCCAACAGCATCGTCGCAGGCAATCCGGCCAAGCTCATCCGCTCGGACGTCGTCACCGGCCGCTGGGGCATCTTCGACAAGCGCTTCCTTGAGGTCGAGGCCGAGCGAATCGCCCGCGAGGCCGCCGCAAAGGGCTGAGCCCCCTACAAACTCCGGAAGAACAGCGCCCGGGTCATCGCCTTGAAGCTTGCCGGCTGCCGCCGCAGCAGCCGTCGCCCGGTCTGCGCTGCGCCCTGCAACCAGATGAGCGGAAGCAGCAGCGGGTGATAGCGCCGGTAGAACAGCAGCCTTGCCCGCAGCAGCCAATATTCTGCCTGCGGCGAACGCCCGCCCTTCTTGGCCGAGGATCCGATCGATCCGCCATGCTTGTGATAGACAATGGCGCCCCGCGCCAGCCCGATCGAGAAGCGGCCGTCGTTGCGCCGGGCCCAGTCCATCTCCTCGAAATACAGGAAATAGGCCTCCGACATCAGCCCGACCGTCTCGACGAACTTGCGGGTTGCCGTCAGCGAAGCGCCCAGCACGCAGTCCGCCTGCCGCGCGGCTGCCCGCCCGTCCCAGGGGGCCTTGAAGGGCTGGTTGCCGTGGATGCCGGCATTCACGCCGGTCAGCGGGTTGAAGGTCATCCCGCCAAGTGCCTGCACGGTGCCCGGCGCGCCATAGTAGCGGATCACGGTGCCGATCATGCCCACATGCGGCTCGGCCCGGATCGAGGTCAGGATCGCGCGCGCCGCCGTCGGTTCAACCACCGTGTCGTTGTTCAGCAGCCAGACGGCCTCGATGGCGGGGTCCTTCAGCAGGTGCCGGATGCCCACATTGTTGCCGCCGGCAAAGCCCAGATTCGCGTCCGATCGGATCAGCACCAGCCGGTCTTCGCCGGGCGGGCGCGAAATCGCCTCCTCGGCGGTCATCACCTTCAGGGCAACCGGCTTCTCCAGCGGCGGAGCGGTCAGGTGCCCAAGCTCGGTTGCCGGCGGTTCCCAGGCAAGTGCGCCCGATGCCCATTCGCGGATCCGGTCGTCCGACCCGTCGCCCGACGCATTGTCCACAACCGCCACCCGAAGCGGAATGTCCGACCGCAGCAGCGATTCAAGGCATTCCAGCGTGTCGGACGACCCCTTGTAGTTCACCAGCACCACGCCAAGCCTTGGCGTCGGATCCGGTGGCGGTGCCTCCCAGACCTCGTCGGGCCGATCCTCATAGGGTGGCCAGGCAACAAGTTGCTCCGGCGCGCTGGTCACGTCACGTTGCTGATCCATGCGGTATCGTCACTCGCCCCCCGGCTCGGCCCCCGGGTCATCAGGCAGTTCGCCCCCGCCCAGCAGCAGTTTCGGCGCTTCGCCCCCGCGCAGCGCCTGTCCCCGCCCCGAAAGGCTGGGATTCGTCATGAAATAGCGGTGCAGGTTGAAGCTCGGACGCCCCGGCTCCACCCGCACATAGCGGCCATCGGGCTGCATCACCCAGCTCTGCTCGTCGTCTTTCAGATTGGCAGCCATCACCTGGTCCAGCACCTGCGCGTGCACAGTGGGGTTCAGGATCGGCACCAGCAGCTCCACCCGGCGGTCGAAGTTGCGGGGCATCCAGTCGGCGCTGGTGATCCACACCTTCGCCTCGCGGCTGGGCAGCGCATGGCCGTTGCCGAACGCAACGATCCGGCTGTGCTCAAGGAAGCGGCCGATCACCGAGCGCACGCGGATGTTTTCCGACAGGCCGGGAACGCCGGGCCGCAGGCAGCAGATGCCGCGGATCACCAGCTCCACCTGAACCCCGGCTTCGCTTGCCTCGTACAGCTTCTCGATGATCAGCGGATCGACAAGGCTGTTCATCTTCACCCAGATGAAGGCGGGCCGGCCGGCCCGGGCATGGGCGATCTCGGCATCGATCCCGTCCATCAGGGTGGAGCGCAGGTTCAGCGGGCTCATCGCCAGATGCTTCAGGCCCTGCGGCTCGATATAGCCCGTGATGTAGTTGAACACCTGCGCTGCATCGCGCGCCAGCACGGGATCAGCCGTGAAGAAGCTGAGGTCTGTGTAGATCCGCGCCGTGATCGGATGATAGTTGCCGGTGCCCAGGTGCAGATAGGTCTTCAGCTCGGCACCCTCGCGCCGCACCACCATCGACACCTTGGCGTGGGTCTTCCACTCGATGAAGCCATAGACCACCTGCACGCCCGCGCGTTCCAGCGCGGCAGCCCAGGTCAGGTTCTGTTCCTCGTCGAAGCGCGCCTTCAGCTCGACGATCGCGGTCACCGACTTGCCGGCCTCGGCCGCATCGATCAGCGCGCGAACGATCGGGCTGTTCTTGCCCGTCCGGTACAGCGTCTGCTTGATCGCAACCACGTCCGGATCGGCGGCGGCCTGACGCAAAAAGGCCAGCACCACGTCGAAGCTCTCATACGGGTGGTGGACGATGATGTCCTTGGCCCGGATGGCGGCAAAACAGTCCCCGCCATGCTCGCGGATGCGTTCTGGGAAGCGCGGGGTGTAGGGCTCGAATTTCAGGTCGGGCCGGTCCTCGTCGACCAGGCACGACAGGTCCGCGATGCCCAGGATGCCGTCCACCTCCATCACGTCGCGCTGGTCCACTGCAAGCGCCTCGCGAACCGTGTCGCGCAGGTTCTGGGGCGTGTGTTCCTCGATCTTCAGGCGAATCACCTGCCCGCGCCGCCGCCGCTTGATCGCGCTCTGGAAGAAGCGGACAAGGTCCTCGGCCTCTTCCTCCACTTCGATGTCGCTGTCGCGCACAACCCGGAAACTGCCCTGCCCCAGCCGCTCGAAGCCCGGGAAGATCAGCCCGAAGAAGCGGGTCAGCACCTGCTCCATCGCGAGATAGCGCGCCGATTTCCCCGGCAGCCGGACGAAGCGCGGCAGCATCTGCGGCAGCATCAGCAGCGCGTGCAGCCGCTCGTTGTCGGCAAGCCGCCGCATGTCGAACACCAGGCTGAAGCCCTGGTTCGGGATGAAGGGGAAGGGATGCGCCGGATCGATCGCCTGCGGGGTCAGAACCGGGAAGATCTGGTCAAGGAAATGCGCTTCCAGCCACTCGGCTTCGCTTTTCGTCAGCTGGTCATGCTCCAGGATCGCGAAATCGGCCGCCCGAAGCAGCCGCCGCAGCTCGCCGAAGACCTGCTGCTGCTCCAGCATCAGCGCCTCGGCTGCGACCGCGATCTGCGCCAGCTGCTGCGCCGGCGTCAGCCCGTCGGGCGAGGGGGTTTCGATCCCCTCATCGACCTGGCCGCGAAGCCCGGCCACGCGCACCATCGTGAACTCGTCGAGGTTGTTGCCGCTGATCGACAGAAAGCGAAGCCGCTCCAACAGCGGATGTGCCGGGTTCATCGCCTCTTCCAGCACCCGCGAATTGAAGGCCAGCCAGCTCAGCTCCCGGTTCAGATAGCGCTCGGAACCAAGCACGCGATGCGGCTCGACCGGCTGGACGGGAACGGGACGGTGCACGCTTGCCATGAGTCAGCCCCTTAGCATTGCTGCGATTGCGAAGCCATCGCCAGACAGGGTGAATAGCCCCGCACCCGCCAAGCTTGCCGTGGCACGGGTCACCCTTCGGTGTCGAGATCGAGGAACACTTCGCGTGCCAGCGCAATGCTCAGCGGCCGCTGGGCTGCAAGCGCCGCCCGGTCCAGCGCCTCCACCGTGCGCGCCAGCCCCTCGAAGCTGCGCTCCATCCGAGACAGCACATATTCGGTGAAGCTGATGGGCACCTCGATCCCCCGGTCGCGCCACTGCTTCAGGAACACCGCTTCCAGCAACGCATCATCCGGTGCACGGATGAACACCCGGGGCGTTGCCGCCAGACGGCTCTTCAGGTCGGCAAGGTTCAGGTTCCAGTCCGCCGGCACCGAGCGCGCCGTCATCAGCAGGGGCCGGCGCTCGTCCATCGCGGCATTCCAGGCATGGAACAGCGCCTCCTCGCTCGCCGTGCGGTCGGCATCGTCCCACAGCCTTGCATAGGAGCGGCGGGCGAAGATGGCCGCCAGATGGGTCTTGCCGCTGCCGGCAGGGCCGATCAGCAGCGCCGCCGGGATCGGCCACTGTGCCCAGCCATCCAGAAAGCCGACTGCATCGCGGTTGGCTTCGGACACGAAGAAATCCTTCTGCCCCTGGGCCGCCCGCCAGCGCAGCGGCAGCGGCATCTGCCGCTCGGTTCCGGTTCCACTCATGGCTCGCTTCCACTCATGGCTCGGTCCCCGGCAACAGCGACTTGGGCGCTCCACCCTCCGCCGCTGGCCCTTCGCTCTCCTGAAGCTGCTCTTCTTGTGGCGAGGGCGGTGCCAGCGCCGCGTCGGCCGCCGTCCTGCGCCGGATCACGCCATTCTCCAGCCTGAGACCCCGCGTGTCGAGCGCAAAGCGCAGCTCGTCGAGCGGGACATCGGCCACGATCTCCAGCACGGAGTCGCCGCCAAGCACCAGGCTCTGCAGGCGCACGCCCGCAACACCCGGGGTGCCGGCCACCAGCGCCT
>JBGTBK010000118.1:0-6179 GCA_041749355.1 Sandaracinobacter sp.
GCGGCGAAGCCGACCATGCCGAAGCCGGCGATCAGCATCGCCCAGGTGGCCGGCTCGGGGATGCCGGGGACGACCGGGCCCGGGGTGTCGGAGGCGATGATGTAGACCTGGTCGATCACCACGTCCTTGGAAGGATTGAAGTTCGTGTTGAACACGAAGTCCACATCATAGCTGCCGGCCGACTGGATGGTCAGAAAGCCGGAATAGTTCACCCAGGTCTGGCCTGCTTCATCGGACACGGCATAGCTTGCCAGTGTCACGCCGCCGATGGTGCCCGAGAAGGTGGCCTCTCCGGCATTGTCATAGCCATTGCCCGGTGCGTAGGCCGAGAAGCCGATTTCGTAGTCGCCCGGCGTGAGGAACACCAGCTGCGAGAGCGATTGATCAACGGTGAAGTCGCTGACGAAATAGGCAGCACGCGTGCCTGGGGCGTCCGGGCTGGACGAACCGGGGCCGTTGGCGGGCACGGCTTCGCCGAATGCGCCAGTGGGGTAGCCCGAGGCCGAGCCCAGCGTGATCGCAGCAGGCGGGAAGCCGCCGTTGCGCTTGGTGTCGGTGTCGACGCCGCCGATGGTCCAGCCCGACAGGCCGTCTTCGAAGCTGCCGTTGCTGACGAAGTTGGTGACTGCAGCCGCCGGGCTGGCTGCTGCGAATGCCGCGATTGCGACGAGGGCGAAGGTCTTCATTGGCGCGTCCCTGAACTGATGGCCTGTGAAGGCCGTGAATGATGCAACACCCATGTCGGATGCCTGCATCAAGTCAGCAAGATACGTGCCAACCGCTTCATGTTGGAGTAAAAGCAGGGGTTGAGACCTGAAATGTCAAATAATCCGACAGGAATTTCGAAATTAACCTTGCGAGATACTCGCACTGTTTTCGTGGTTAACTTCAATTAACGAACTTTGGCAGCCTGAAAGCTGCCCCTGGGTCCGCAATCGCAAGAAAAGCGCCATTCAGATAGCGCGGCTTTCCATAGGCCAGCGGCTGTCCGTCGCCGGCAAGCGTGATCCCGCCGGCCGCGCGAAGCAGGGCATCGGCCGCCGCCGTGTCCCATTCGCTCGTCGGGCCGAAGCGCGGATAGGCATCGGCTGCCCCTTCGGCCAGCAGACAGAATTTCAGCGACGAACCCGATGGTTGGGTGTCGGCCCCTTCGCAGGCGGCGCACCAGGCTTTCGTCTGCTCGTCGAGATGCGAGCGGCTTGTCACCACGCGCGGCGAAGCGCCCGGAAAAGGCCGGCTCCGTATCGCCTTGCGCGCCTCGTTCGGCGCTTCCTTCCACGCACCCAGACCGACAGCGCCTGTCCAAAGCGTGCCCGTTGGCGGGTGCAGCACCAGACCGAGTGTGGGCACCCCGTCCTCGACCAGCCCCACATTCACCGAATAATCGCTGCCACCGCCCACGAAATCCTTGGTGCCGTCCAGCGGGTCGATCAACCAGAAGCGCGCGGTGGCGTCCGGCCGGATGCCGGCTGCGACAGCTTCCTCGCCAACGATCACGGCGTCAGGGTCGATCGCCCGGATGGCTGCCTCCAGCAGCGCTTCGGCTGCTTCGTCGGCTTCCGTCACCGGCGACTTGTCGGCCTTGTCGCGCTGCACCAGCCCGCCTGCCTTCAGCCGCTCGATCAGAAGGCCGGCTTCGCGCAGGGCCGGTGCAAGCGCCTCCAGAAGTTCGGCGTGGGCGAGGTCTTGGGAAAGGCTGTTCATCGGACTATCGCTCTTGCTGCTTGGGGCCGTGGGACTATGGTGGGTGCCATGCGAACACAATGGTGTCGATCAATTCGTGCAGTTGCACTGTTCGGGTGCCTTTCCGCGACAGGGGCGGCCAGCGCGCAGATTGCCCAGCCTGTGCCCCAGCAGCTGCTTGCCTGCGCGGGCAAGGTGTCGGATGCCGAAAGGCTCGCTTGCTACGACACGGCCATGGCCGCGCTCAGTGCCGATGCCCGCCGCCTGTCAGAGGCCCGGGAGGTGGAGGCGAAGGCTGCGCGCGAAGCCGCAGCGGCATCTGCGGCTGCCGCTGCCGCCGCTGCAGAGGCCGAACGCAAGGCTGCCTTCGGCAAGCCCGCGGCCTCGGCCGACGAGGTCCAGGAAATCGAGGCCGCGATCTCGGAAATCCTTCGCACATCGACAGGAGGCGCCGTCTTCATCCTCGACAATGGTCAGATGTGGCGACAGGTCGACGGCTACAATCTTCCAAACGCCAGGGTCGGGACAATGGTCACCGTCAAGCGCGGGGCGCTGGGCAGCTTCCGGCTGGTGCCGAAGGGAACCAGTCGCTCCGCGCAGGTGATCCGGATGCGCTGAGCTTCGTTCAGCCGCGCCAGTGGCTGACGATTGCCCCCATCACCGGGCGGGGCCGCTCCTCCAGCGCCTTGGCCGCCGTGCCGAGGAAGAACCAGCCGGCAACCGTTCCGCCCGGGTGGCCAAGGGCTTCGGCAATTCCGGGCAGATAGGCCGGCGCACCGGTCAGCCAGTTGCCGACATAACCAAGGGCGTGCGCGGCGGTCAGCAGATTCTGCGCCGCAGCGCCTGCCGACAATTGCTGCTCCCACAAGGGGATGTGGCTTTCGCGCGGGGTCGACACCAAGGCCACCAGGGTTGGGGCCTGCCGGGCGAAGGCCTGCATTGCTTCCACCTCCAGCCGTCCGGCGGCTGGCTTGTCGGCCAGATACAGACGTTGCAGCAGGTCGCCGAGCGCGGCCCGGTCCTCGATCACGACAAAGGCCCAGGGGGCAAGCTTGCCATGATCGGGAACGCGGGCGGCTGCCTGCAGGATGGTTTCCAGTTCGGCAGCCGATGGGCCTGGCGCCACCATGTCGCGCGCCTTCCCCGAGCGGCGGCTGAGGAGCAGGGCCAGCGCCGTTGAACGGTCGTTGAAGGCAGGAGCGTCCATCCGAAGGTCAGAGCGGCTTGAAGCTGATGCTGCTGCGGCGCTTGCCGCCCATTCCGAAGGGTGCCGAGACGTCGGACGCGCTGGTCTGCGCCGTCAGGAAGGGCAGGCCCGATGTTCCGGGCTTGTAGAGGCTGGTCACGTCGAAGCTGTGCATGGTGGCGATGCCGCGGATCTTGAAGGGCTTTGCCGCATAGATGCGCACATGGCTGATGATCGGCTTGCCGCCCTGTTCCTCGACATGGGCCTCGGCCGACAGCTTCGAGGAGATGTCGCCGCCTGGCGTGGTCACTGCGCCTTCGGGCAGGCTGTTCCAGTGGAACACAGTCCGCCCGCCTGATTCGGTGCGGCGGGACGGAGGGGCTCCAAGCACCACATGCAGGCGGTGAAACCCCGGGATCACGCCGTTCCCCGTGTTCTTTGCGGCCGCCTCCAGCTCCTTCTGGGTCGGCTTGCGGCCATCGACGGACACGAGCGTCCATGTGCCGGAGGTGGGCGACTTGGGCACGAACCGTTCCACGACCGTCGCCGGCTCCTTTTCGGGATTTGCCCTGACCTCGGCGCGCACCGTCCGCTCGAACCCCACGACAGGCGCCTTTGCCGACTGTGCCAGGATCGATTGCAGCATGGGGTCTGCCTGGGCTGCGGCAGGAAGGGCGAACAGGGCAAAGGCCAACAGGGGTGCGCGCATCGGAGTCCTTCAGGCAGCGGGCGTTGCCCTGCTTTTGCCGCCGGCGTGTTGCCGGTACATGAACGGTCTTAGCTGTCGAGGAAGCTGCGCATCTTGCGGGACCGGCTGGGGTGCTTCAGCTTCCTGAGCGCCTTTGCCTCGATCTGCCGGATACGTTCGCGGGTCACCGAGAATTGCTGCCCCACTTCCTCCAGCGTGTGATCGGTGTTCATGCCGATCCCAAAGCGCATCCTGAGCACGCGCTCCTCCCGCGGGGTGAGGCTTGCAAGCACCCGGGTCACGGTTTCCTTGAGGTTGGCATGGATCGCGGCATCGACCGGGATCACGGCATTCTTGTCCTCGATGAAGTCGCCGAGGTGGCTGTCCTCCTCGTCGCCGATCGGCGTCTCGAGGCTGATCGGCTCCTTGGCGATCTTCAGCACCTTGCGCACTTTATCCAGCGGCATGGAAAGCCGCTCGGCCAGCTCCTCGGGCGTCGCCTCGCGGCCGGTTTCGTGCAGATACTGGCGGCTTGCGCGCACCAGCTTGTTGATCGTCTCGATCATGTGCACCGGGATGCGGATGGTCCGCGCCTGGTCGGCGATGCTGCGGGTGATCGCCTGCCGGATCCACCAGGTGGCATAGGTGCTGAACTTGTAGCCCCGGCGATACTCGAACTTGTCCACCGCCTTCATCAGGCCGATGTTGCCTTCCTGGATCAGGTCAAGAAACTGCAGCCCGCGATTGGTGTATTTCTTGGCGATGGAAATGACGAGGCGCAGGTTTGCCTCCACCATTTCCTTCTTGGCGATCCGCGCCTCGCGCTCGCCCTTCTGCACCATGTTCACGATGCGGCGATATTCCGACAGGTCGACACCCGTCTCGTGCGCAATCTCGCCCAGCTCGCGGCGGATACGCTCCACATCGCGCACCTCGGCGGTTGCAAAGGCAGTCCACTTCTTGTCGCGGCCGGCGTTGGCAGCAAGCCAGCCCTCATCCAGCTCGCGGCCGAGATAGCTGTCCAGGAAGTCCTTGCGCGGAATCTTGTGGCGGTCGGCCAGCTTCAGCATCTGCCCGCCAAGCGTCATCAGCCGGCGGTTGAAGCTGTAGAGATGCTCGACCAGATATTCGATCTTGGCGTTGGTGAACTGCACTGCTGCAATCTGGTGGGTCAGGTCGATCCGCAGCTTCTGGTACTTCTTTTCCTCGGCCTTGGGATATTCCACGGCCAGCGCGATCGCCTGCATGCGCGCCTGCTGCAGCTTGTGGAACTTCACATAATTGGCCTCGATCGCGGCGAAGGTTTCCAACGCCTGCGGCTTCAGCGCCTCTTCCATTGCGGCAAGGCTCATGCCGCCCTCGTCCTCGTCTTCCTCGACGGGGCGCGGGGCACGCCGTTCGGTCAGCTCATCCTCTTCGTCGGGCGCAGCTGGCGCTTCCTCGGGCTCGGCTTCTTCCTTGAACTGCACCGGCAGGTCGGAAGCCTCGTCGGCTTCCTCGCCTTCCTCGGTCGTGGGCTTGGCCAGCATGGCTTCGAGATCGAGGATCTCGCGCAGCTGCATCCGGCCTTCGTTCAGCGCCCGCGACCAGTCGATGATGGCCGCAAAGGTCATCGGGCTTTCGCACAGACCGGCGATCATGGTGTCGCGCCCGGCCTCGATCCGCTTGGCGATCGCGATCTCGCCCTCGCGGGAGAGCAACTCCACCGCGCCCATTTCGCGCAGGTACATGCGCACCGGATCGTCGGTGCGGTCCAGCTTTTCCTTGGGGGCGGCAACAGCAGGCGTCGGGCCGATCGCGTCGACTTCGACTTCCTCGACAGCCTCCTCTTCCTCGGCTTCGGCTTCCTCGGCCGAATCCTCATTCTCGACGATGTTGATCCCCATGTCCGACAGCGCGGACATCACGTCCTCGATCTGCTCGGAGCTCATCTGGTCCTGCGGCAGGGCCGCGTTCAGCTCGTCGTAGGTCAGCCAGCCGCGCTTCTTCGCCTTCGCGATCAGCCGCTTCAGGCTGGCTTCATTGAGGTCGATGACAGGAGCGCCGTCGCCTTCGGGCTTTTCGGTCGTGTCGCCATCAAACGGGGGCTTTGCCATGCCGGTCCTAAATCCAGTAGGGCGCGAACAGCAGTTTGGCCGCTCACGCCCGGTCCTTGTCAGTCTGAATGGCAGGTGTCATCCCGACACGGTCCATGTGCGCAAGTCCTGCCGCTCGATGTCGCTCGTAAGCTTCCTCAAACGCCCGGGCCTCAGCCGCGTCAGTCCCTGATCCGAATGCCTGCCAATCCGAAGTGGCTATGTGGTGCGTTGCGAGGCAAGACGCAAGAGCGCGCGCAACCTCAAGATTCAGTTGATCGTCATCGACCGTGCCGAAACCCAGCGCCCGGTGCCCGGCCAGCAGGTTTCCGACCGGCGACCCGCCAACGATATGGTCCCGCGCCCGGGCAAGCGTTGGGGACGCCAGCGACAGCTCGGCCAGGCCCTCCACATGGCGCTCGGCGATGTCGGGGCGTTCGCTCAGCAGCTTCAGCAGCATACCGACATGGATTTCGGTCGGCGCACCGGCAGCTGCCCGGGTTTCGGGGCGCGCCCCCGGGATCGGTGGCTGCCAGCCGCGCTTCTT
>JBGTBK010000119.1:0-6662 GCA_041749355.1 Sandaracinobacter sp.
GCCGCAAGCGCGACCGCGCGCCGGCGCAAGTGCGCCGAAAGCCAAGCGGAGCGCCGGCGACTGAGGGAAGGAGAAAGTGCGCGGCCAAGCCGCGGCGCCTGCCCCTGCGAAAGCAGGGGTCGGACATGCAAAAAGGGCAGCCCCGAAGGACTGCCCTTTTTCATGCCGGCCGAGCCGCACGCGAGTCTGCGGACCTTCCCGCGATTGCTGCGCAATCCCGGTCCAGGCCGCAGCCGCTTAGCGGCTGTAGAACTCGACCACCAGGTTCGGTTCCATCTTCACCGGGTAAGGCACCTCGTCCAGCGTCGGCACGCGGACGTAGGTCGCCTTGGTGCCGTCGACCATCACATATTCCGGCACGTCGCGCTCGGAAGACTGCATGGCTTCCAGCACCAGGGTCATTTCGCGACCCTTGGGGCCCAGCTCGATCACGTCGCCCGGCTTCACCAGCGCAGAGGCGATGTTGCACTTGCGGCCGTTCACCAGGATGTGCCCGTGGTTCACGATCTGGCGCGCAGCAAACGGCGTCGGCGCGAACTTGGCGCGATAGACAACGCTCTGCAGCCGGCGCTCCAGAAGGCCGATCAGGTTCTGGCTGGTGTCGCCCTTCATGCGCACCGCTTCGGCATAGACCTTGCGGAACTGCTTTTCGGTGACGTCGCCGTAATAGCCCTTCAGCTTCTGCTTGGCGCGCAGCTGGATGCCGAAGTCCGAAACCTTGCTCTTGCGGCGCTGGCCGTGCTGGCCGGGGCCATATTCGCGGCGGTTGATGGGGCTCTTGGGACGGCCCCACACATTCTCGCCCATGCGGCGGTCAAGCTTGTACTTGGCGCTTGTGCGCTTCGACATAATCCATCCTTCGCTGTCCCCGGCACCATTGCCGGGCACGGCCCCTCCGGTCAGAAGAGCGAGCCTGGACCCGCGCGATCGATTCTCACGAACCAACCGGGCCACCGCTTCACCAGGCGTGCGGGGCCGAATGCGAAGCGGGCCCCCTAGCGCCACGCCTCCCCAAGGTCAACCGAATCCTTGACCGGACGCGCCCGTCCCTCTAAGGCCCCGCACCTGCCCGCATTCTGACCAAGAAGAGGCCTTGATGGCACGCGTCACCGTTGAAGACTGCATCGAGAAGGTGCCCAACCGCTTCGAGCTTGTCCTGCTCGCCGGCCAGCGCGCCCGCCAGATCTCCGGCGGCGCCGAGCTGACCATCGACCGCGACCGCGACAAGAACCCCGTCGTGGCGCTGCGCGAAATCGCCGACGCAACCGTGATCCCCGAAGCGCTGCAGGAAAAGATCATCCTCGACCTGCAGAAGGTCCATGTCGACGAAGACGACGTCGCCGACGAAGTGGGCTCGCTCGCCGCCGCTGCAGAGGCCCTGCGCCTGACGGCTGCTGCGCCGCCCAGAAATCAGAACCTCGGTCCCGACTACGAGTGAACCAAGGGGCGCTGCCCCTTGGGACCCCGCCAGGGTCTTAAACCCTGGACCCGATGCCACTTGAAGGTGCGCGCATTGCGATACACGTATCGCACTGCTAGAGTGCCACCATGCCGATCTCCCTTCGCTTGCCCCGAGACGTCGAAGACCGCCTGTCGGCACTCGCAACCCTGACCGGCCGCTCCAAGACCTTCTACGCGACCGAGGCGATCGTCGAGCATATCGACGACCTGGAAGACGCCCACCTGTCCGCAGAAATCCTGGCCCGCATCCACGCCGGAACCGAAGCCCGAATCCCCCTGACCGACCTTCTGGCCGAACATGGCCTGGCGGATTGAGGTCTCCGACAGCGCCGCCAAGCAACTCCGCAAGCTCGACCCCCAGGTCGCAAGGCGCATCCTGACCTTCCTTCGCGCGCCGCTCGCACCGCTGGACGACCCACGAAGCCTCGGCGAGGCGCTCCGCGGCAAGGAGTTGGGCGACTTCTGGAAATACCGCGTCGGCGACTGGCGCATCATCGCCGACCTCGACGACGGGGTGATGCTGATCACCGTCATCCGTCTTGGAAATCGGCGGGATGTCTATCGGCGATAGCACCACGGCTCAACGGACGGCTGCACCCCTCAAACCCCCGAGATCAGCAGATCCAGCGCATTGCCGATCTCCGTATCCCGGTCCGCCAGCGAGACCACCCGGTCGCCAAGCTCGGCCACCAGCACAGCGGCCGCGAACTGCGTTACCATCACATGGGCCGTGCCGTCGATCTCGAACAGCGGGTTCAGCCCCCTGGCCGGCTTCGGCGCAGCATCAGCAGGAAGCACCGGCACCACCAGCCGTGTGTTCAGGTCGGCAAGCAGATCGGCCTGGCAGTCGAGCAGATAGCCGGGCCCGCCGTCGGCCCGGGCAAACAGATCGAAGCGCGCCATCAGAAGCGCCGTTTTGAGGCCAGCGGCAACCCCTGCGCCTCAACCCAGGCATTCGAACTCTCCAGCGCCGCCTGGTTCTCTGCCAGCCACCGCGCCCGCCGCGCCTCGGCCACCCGCGCCTGCAACCCCTCCTCACACGCTCTGGAGACGTTGATCTCAAGCCTGCGCGCCTCTCGGATCAGCCCTTCCGGTAAGGAGACGTTGGTTGCTTGCCTCTGCATAATCGCGCTCCACGTAGACTGAATGCGCAAGACTTATGCGCATTGGATATGTAAATCAACAGTCGGGGTGTCGGGTGACAATGACGACGTCACACCAGAAAGCGGCAATCTGTCCTAGCCACGTTGAATCGCCAACAGCCTCAAGCTGAGCCTGTCTGAGCCTCACGATAAGCGCTAAGCAGTTGGTATTCCCGTTCGTACTCGACGACATCAACGATCAAAGTTTCGGACACCGTGATGCTTGGGTGGCAAGCTGCATGGGCCGCGAACCAAAGTGTATCAGCGAGGGGCTCGGCATCGTGCCAAGTCGTCATCACCAGCTGCTCGTCGGGCACGTTGGCGTAGCTGGACAGTTCCAAGCTCGCATGGTCCACGCTGTCGTCCCAAGAACTGGAACTCTTTCCCCAGGCAACCATGTATACGCACCCGCTGCGGACCAGCCAGTCGCTGATGCGAACCTGCCAAAGCATGTCTGCCGTTTGCTCAAGAACTACAATAGCCTTGAATGGAGCTTTGCCATCGATCGATGGGGGCTCGCTGCCGACCGGAAGGTGGATATAACTTGTTGCCATTCATTGATCTTATCCCAGAATCACGCCCGAACTCAAAGCTTAGGCGCCGCCAATAGCCGCAGCCCATTGAACCAACTCCGTGGGTGCAGGGGCCACAGGCTCCTGCCCGGTGCAGGGCAGGGCCCTGCCCGCCGGAGGCCCAACAAGAATCTTCTTTAATCCCGAAGCTCTTCCTACATACTAGCGCCAGATGCTGCGCCAGTATGAACTCGTGGAGCGGGTCAAGTCCTACGACCCGGATGCGGATGAGGATCTCCTCAACCGCGCCTATGTCTTTTCCATGAAGGCCCACGGCTCGCAGCTGCGCGCGTCAGGCGACCCCTATTTCTCTCACCCGATCGAGGTGGCCGGCATCCTGACCGACCTCAGGCTCGACGACGAGACCATCGCGACCGGCATCCTGCACGACACCATCGAGGACACGGTCGCAACGCCCGAGGACATTCAGCGGCTGTTCGGCGCCAATGTTGCCCGGCTTGTGGACGGCGTGACCAAGCTCTCCCGCATCGAGGCGCAGACGGATACCGAGCGCGCAGCCGAGAATTTGCGCCGCTTCCTGCTTGCGATGTCGGACGACATCCGCGTGCTGCTGGTGAAGCTGGCGGACCGGCTGCACAACATGCGGACGCTGAAGTATCTGAAAAACCCGGACAAGCGCCGCCGCATCGCCCGCGAGACGATGGACATCTACGCACCGCTTGCCGAGCGGATCGGCATGTACGGCTTCATGGACGAGCTGAAGGAGCTGTCCTTCGCCGAGCTCGAGCCCGAGGGCTACCAGTCCATCACAAAGCGGCTCGAGGCCTTGCGCGCCGGCGGCGGCGACACGGTGAAGCGCATCGAGAGCGGCATCCGCCACACGCTCGAATCCGCAGGCGTCGTGGTCGATGACGTGCGCGGCCGGGAGAAGCGCCCCTGGTCCATCTTCCGCAAGATGCAGGAGCGCCATGTCGCGTTCGAGCAATTGTCCGACGTGATGGCCTTCCGCGTCATCACCCGGAACCCGGAGGATTGCTACCGGGCCTTGGGCGCGCTGCACCGCCGCTGGCCGATGGTGCCCGGCCGCTTCAAGGATTACATCTCGACGCCCAAGCGCAACGGCTACCGCTCCATCCACACCACCCTCATCGACCGTGCCCGCATGCGGATCGAGGTGCAGATTCGCGACGTGGACATGCATGTGGAGGCCGAGTTCGGCATGGCCGCGCACTGGGCCTACAAGCAGCGGAAGGGCGCGGGCGGCACCACCTACCCCTGGCTCACGGACCTGCTGGAAATCCTCGACAGCGCCCAGTCGCCCGAGGAGGTGCTGGAACACACCCGCATCGCAATGTTCCAGGACCAGCTCTTCTGCTTCACGCCCAAGGGCGAGCTGATCCAGCTGCCGCGCGGCTCCACCCCGGTCGATTTCGCCTATGCCGTGCACACCACGCTGGGCGACACCTGCGTCGGCGCCCGGGTGAACGGCAAGGTGGTGCCGCTGCGCACGCGGCTGGGCAACGGCGATCAGGTGGAGATATTGCGCTCCTCGGCGCAGACCCCCGACCCTGCCTGGGACCAGTTCGTGATCACCGCCAAGGCGCGCTCTGCTGTCAGGCGGCACCAGCGCCAGCGCGAGAAGGCCGCCCAGCTGAAGACCGGCGAGGCGCTGTTCCACGACGCGGTGAAGCGGCTGAAGATCGAGCTTGGCTCGGAAGCGCTGTCTGCCGCGCTCAAGCGCCTGAAGCTGCCAGACCAGCCGGCCCTGTTCGTCGCGCTTGCCAGACAGTCGGTGTCGGACGTGCAGCTGATGGAGGCACTGGTTCCGGGCTCCGCCGAAAAGCGCAAGGCCCGCCGCAAGAGCCCGCCCAAGTCCGCCGAGGGCACCATCCTGGTCGATGGCGATGCCCATGCCGGCGGGATGGCGATGGCGCAGTGCTGCATGCCGGTGCCGGGCGACCGGATCGTCGGCCTTCGCCTTGCAGGCGAGGGGATTGCCGTCCACACCATCGACTGCCCCCAACTTGCCGCGGCCGAGGACGGCGATTGGGTCGACCTGCGCTGGGCCCCCGATGTCTCGTCGGGCACGGCGCGAATCGAGGTGGTGGTGATGAACGAGCCCGGTGCGCTCGCCCAGGTGACTGCGATCCTCGCCCAGCAGGGTGCCAATATCGTGAACCTGCAACTGAAGGACCGCGACCGCGCCCACCACCGCTTCATCATGGACGTCGAGGTCGACGACCTGAAGCACCTGTCGGAACTGGTCGTTGGCCTGCGCGCGCCGAACCTGGTGGTGACCGCCGAGCGCATGCAGGGCTGACCGGCCCGGTTCGGGGCGAATTGCCCCAAATTCGGCTTTCCCCTGCCGTCACTGGCGCTAGAAGGCGCTCCATTCGTATCAGTCCGGGGGATCCTCATGCGCCTGCTTTTCGCTGCTGCCCTGCTTGCAGCCACCCAGCCCGTCCTTGCCCAGTCGGCACTGCCAGACAGCGTGCGCTCGATGGTCGAAGCCGCCGCCAAGTCCGGCGACACGGCCAAGATCGACGCCGTGGTCGCGATCGCCAAGGAAACCAACAAGGGCGCAGAGGCCGAGATCGACAAGATCGTCGCCGACATTGCCGCATCGCAGGCGGCTGCGCGCGAGGAAGCGCTGAAGACAGCCGGCTTCTTCGAGAACTGGACCGGCTCGGGCCAGCTTGGCGCCGCGATCACCACCGGCAACACCGAGCAGAAGAGCTTCACCGCCGGGCTCGATCTGCAGCGCGACGGGCTGCAGTGGCGGCACCGCGCCAACGCCCTGTTCGACATCATCGACAACGACGGCGGCACCGACCAGCAGCGGATCCTGGCCGGCTACCAGATCGACTATAAATTCTCCGACCGCCTCTATGCCTTCGGCCGGTTCGAATATGAAAAGAACCGCGAAGCCGGGATCGAGCGGCGCTTTGCCGAATCGGCCGGTATCGGCTGGCGCGCAGTGGCCGCCGAGCGCGTGACCTGGGACCTCGAAGCCGGCCCTGCGCTGCGCCAGACCCGCTTTGTCACCGGCGACGACAACAGCTTCGCCTTCCGCGGCGCGTCGCGCTTCCTGTGGCAGCTGTCCGACAGCTCGGCCTTCACCAACGACACCTTCCTGTTCTGGGACGATGCCGGAAGCGTGAACAACACCACCGCGCTCACCTCCAAGCTGTTCGGGGCGCTCTCCGCCCGGATCAGCGTGAACCTCGCCTGGGAGCAGGAACCGCCGCTGGGCCTCGAGAAGCTGGACACGACGTCGCGGGTCACCCTCGTCTACGACTTCTGAGGATTGCCCGCGGATGACAATCGCCATGCGCCCGGTTAAGCCGGGCGCATGACCGAAGCTGAAATCCTCGCCGAATTCCGCGCCGCCGACGCCCTGCTGGAAGGCCATTTCATCCTGTCCTCGGGCCTGCGCTCCTCGCGCTACCTGCAGTGCGCGCGCGTGCTGATGGACCCGGCCCGGGCCGAGCGGCTGGCCCACGCGCTGGCCGCGAAGATCCCGGCC
>JBGTBK010000120.1:0-1569 GCA_041749355.1 Sandaracinobacter sp.
GCGATGCGCCAGTCGGGGAATCCGGCGCCGACGGGAACGCTGCGCAGCCGGCCTTCCCAGCCGTCGCCCAGTTCGATGGTGGTGGCAGGCCCGCGCCAGGCCCGGCCCGAATCATAGCGCACGAGGCCGCGGCGCAGCGCATCTTCGGCTGCGGCCTGGATGACGGGGTCGATGGTGGTGCGCACCCACAGGCCGCCGGCATAGACGCTGTTGGGGCCGGCCTTGGCGTCCTCGCCGAATTTCTCGATCAGCTGGCGGCGCACCTCCTCGACGAAATAGCCGCCAACCGGCGCCTGCCGTGTCGGGACCCCCGTGCGGGTGGTGACGATGGGCTGGGCCTGCAGCGTGCGCGACTGTTCGGGCGTGATGTGGCCGTTGCGCGCCATTTCGCCCAGCACATAGTTCCGCCGCTCCATGGCGCGCTTCATGTTGGTGGCCGGATTGTAGGACGATGGCGCTTTCAGCAGGCCGGCGAGGAAGGCGGCTTCCTCGGCTTGCAGTTCGGTTGCGGGCTTGCCGAACCAGGCCTGGGAGGCGGCCTCGATTCCATAGGCGTTGCGGCCCAGGAACACTTCGTTGAGGTAGAGCTCGAGGATCTGTTCCTTGCTGAACTGCTGTTCGATCCGTGTGGCAAGGATTGCCTCGCGCAGCTTCCGGCCGATGGTGACTTCGTTGGTGAGAAGCAGGTTCTTGGCGACCTGCTGGGTGATGGTGGAGGCGCCGACCGGCCGCTTGTCGGAGCCGAGCGACTGGATGTTGGTGAGGACGGCTGCCGCAATGCCGGCGTAATCGAGGCCCGAATGGGTGAAGAAGGTCTTGTCTTCGGCAGACGTCACGGCCTGCACGACGACCGGCGGGATTTCGGAATAGGGCAGGTAGATTCGCCGCTCGCGCGCGAAGCTGTGGAAGGGCGAACCATCCGACGCCCTGAGCGTTGTTGGCAGCGGGGCCTGGTAGCTGGCGAGGCTTGCCGCGTCAGGCAGGCCGCGCCCAACGAGCAGCCACAGCAGGAACAGGGCCACAAGGCCAAGCACCAGCAGGCTGACAAGGAAGATCAGGGTCTTTCGGGGCAGGCCGCCGAAGAAGGCCCCGGCGCGTGCGAACAGGCCGGGTTTCGGGGGCTCTGCCGCGGGGTTGGCGGCGTCCATCTGGCCCCTTTAGCGCGGCCCACCGGCTCGGGACAGGGGAAAGCCGACATTGTGGCACCCCAAGTTTTCGCATGTGGCAGGCGGGGCCTGCGCGGCGCATCTGGCAGCCCATGGAACAGACAAACAGGAATGCGCCCGGTCGGCTGTGGCTGGTGGGGGCAGGGCCCGGGGACCCGGACCTGCTGACACTGAAGGCGGCCCGGTTGATCGCTGCTGCCGATGTGCTGGTGCACGACGGGCTGGTGGGCGAGGGCATCTTCGCGCTGGCCCGGGCCGACGCCCGGCGCATCAGCGTGGAGAAGAAGCGCGACCGCCATTCCATGCCGCAGCAGGAAATCAACGCCCTGCTGGTGCGGCTGGTGAAGGACGGGCTGAAGGTCGTGCGGCTGAAGGGCGGCGACCCCTTCGTGTTCGGGCGCGG
>JBGTBK010000121.1:0-1690 GCA_041749355.1 Sandaracinobacter sp.
GGCGAGGGGCCGCGGCTGGAGGTGTTCGCCCGCGCCGGGCTGCTGCGGCATCTGGCAACCCCCCCGACCGAAATGGTGCCCGAAGCCGATGTGACCCGACTGCACGCGGCGATGCAGTCGGTGCTGTCGGCAGACGAGGCAGCCGCAGTTGCGACCGAGGCGGGCCGCCAGACCGCCCTCTACCTGCTTGCCCAACGGATACCCCGCTTCGCCCAGATCCTGCTCGGACTGCTGCCCCGAACCCTGGCGGCCCTGCTGTTCACCCGCGCCATCGCCCGCCACGCCTGGACCTTTGCCGGCAGCGGGCAGTTTTCCGCCATGCGCGACGCCGGCGGTCTAATTCTCCTCATCACCGACAATCCGGCCGTCCGGGGCGTCTCGGCCAGGCGTCCGAGTTGCCACTATTTCGCGGCAACCTTCGAAGGGCTGTACCGCGCGATCCTGGGCCCGAACGTGCAGGTGCGGGAAACCGGCTGCGAGGCCGCCGGCGCAAGCGCCTGCAGCTTCCGAGTGACCTGGTCGGGCAAGGCGCGTTCAAAGGGCAGGCACTGACCGGCGCCCGCCCCTGCGCCACTCGGAATCGGGTGGCGCAAATCCCCAAAGGGAAGTAACTTTCCGTTAACCTTGGGGGAGACAGAGGGATGCAGCTGTTGGCAGCGGCGGCGCGTGCCGCGCGGGGAGAGGTGAGCGGGTTGCCGGAAGGGCTGCTGCGCTTTCACCTGGAATATTCCACAGCGCCCGCAATCGAGGTGGAACGCGCCCGGATTGCAGCCCTTCTGGGCGCCGACAATTTTTCCCTGCGGCTGTCGCCCCCCGGCGCGGACCCGGAACTGCTCCTGCTCGAATTCCCGGGTGTCCAGCGCGAACAATCGCCGTCCCTGCTGTTCGCCGAGGCCGCCGAACTCGCCGATGCGCTGGGCCTGGTCAGCTGTGTTCCCGAAACCGAAGCCGGCTGGATCGACGGGGACGAACTTGTCCGCGACATGCCGGAATCGATCGAGGGGGCCGTCGCCCGGCTGTGCCAGAGCGATGCCGTGCCCCCGGCAGACCGGCGCTGGGCCATCCGCTCCGTGCGGGCCGACAAGGCCTGGGCGCGCTTCGGCACCAGGGGCGAAGGCGTCCTCGTCGCCCAGCCGGACACCGGCGTCGCCGACCATCGCGAGATCGACGAGGGCCTCGAGATCAGCCTCGGTCTTGATGTGATAAGGGGCGAAGGCCAGCCTATCGACCCCTTGACCCAGAAGGGCGGCAACCCCGGCCATGGAACCGCCACCTCCAGCTGCGTGATCAGTCGGCAGACAGGCGCAATGGTGGGGACTGCGCCCGCCGCCCGGCTGGTGCCCATCCGCTGCATCAATTCGGTGGTGCTGACCGGCGGTGCGGCGACGGCCGCCGCAATCGACCATGCCGTTTCCGTGGGCGCGCATGTGATCACCATGAGCCTTGGCGGGCCTGTCGGCTGGCCGGCGCTGAAGCGGGCGATCCGCCGCGCAGTCGACGCCGGGGTGGTCGTGCTTGCGGCGGCAGGCAATTGCGTGAAGATCGTGGTCTATCCCGGGTGGGACAGCAATGTGATCGCCGTCGCCGGCGTGGACGAGCACGACAAGCCCTGGCGCGGAAGCAGCCGGGGCAGCGCAGTCGACGTGGCAGCGCCCGGCGAGAATATCTATGTGGCGCGCCGCACCCGGCC
>JBGTBK010000122.1:0-3961 GCA_041749355.1 Sandaracinobacter sp.
GCCGGGGCTTTGACGTGCGGGCGGCGGCCAGCGCGGCCGAGTGCCGGGAGCTGATGCGGCAGATCAAGCCGGCCTATGCGGTGCTCGACCTGCGGCTGGGCGACGGCAACGGGCTGGACCTGGTGTCGGAACTGCGCGGGCTGCACCCGAACACGCGGGTGGTGATCCTGACCGGATATGGCAACCTTGCGACCGCGGTGGCAGCCGTGAAGGAAGGAGCGATCGACTATCTGGCAAAGCCTGCCGACCCGGAGGACCTGATCACGGCGCTGCTGGCATCCGAAGGCGAGAAGCCGGCGCCTCCGGCCGAGCCGATGAGCGCGGACCGGGTGCGCTGGGAGCATATCCAGCGGGTGTATGAGCTGTGCGACCGCAATGTGAGCGAGACGGCGCGGCGGCTGAAGATGCACCGGCGGACCTTGCAGCGGATCCTGGCGAAGCGCAGCCCGCGCTAGGGCGGAGGCCATGTCGGTTTCGCTGACGCAACTGCTGGTGCCCACGAGCGTGCGGATGCTCGGCGCGCTGGACGGCTGGCTGCACAAGGCAGAGGCGCAAGTGGGGCCGGAGGCTGCCGATGCGCTTCTGTCGGCCCGGCTGGCGCCCGACATGTTTCCGCTTGCAACGCAGGTTCGCTTTGCCTGTGTGCAGGCCCTGGAGCCGGTGTATCGGCTGCGGGACATGGCATTTCCGGAGACGCTGACCGCCCTTCTGGACGAGGGGCGGGCAGCCGGCGAGCGGCCCGGCACGATGGCAGACGCCCGCGCCCGGATTGCCGAGACCATCGCCAGTCTGGAGGCGCTGCCCGCCGGAGGACTGGACCGGGCGGGCGACGATCCCATCGCCCACCGTTTGCCGAGCGGCATGGTCTTTGACCTGAATGCCGCAGGCTATGCCCGGGACTGGGCGCTGGCGCAGTTCTATTTTCACCTGATGACGGCCTATGCGATCCTGCGGCACAAGGGCATCGGGCTGGGGAAGATCGACTATATTCCGCACCTGCTGCCGCACCTGAGGCCGGCCGGGGCCCCTGGTGCTTCTGACCCTGCCGGTGGGGCAGACAGCCGTGACAAGGGCACGCCCACCGGCTAGGCAAGCCGGATGCTGGCAGACAGGCGCATCCTGCTGATCATTGGTGGCGGTATCGCTGCCTACAAGTCGCTTGAGCTGATCCGCGAGATCCGGCGGGCGAGCGGCCATGTGACACCGGTGCTGACGAAGGGGGGCGCGCAGTTCGTGACGCCCCTTTCGGCCTCGGCGCTGGCGGAGAGCCGGGTTTACTCCGAGTTGTTCGACCTGACCGACGAAGCCGAGATGGGGCATATCCAGCTGAGCCGGAGCGCGGACCTGGTGGTGGTGTGCCCGGCGACCGCGGACCTGCTGGCGAAGATGGCGGCGGGCCTGGCCGACGACCTTGCGACGACCTTGCTTCTTGCGACCGACAAGCCGGTGCTGGCGGCACCTGCAATGAATGTGCGGATGTGGAGCCATGCCGCGACGGTGGCCAATGTGGCGACGCTGAGGGCGCGGGGCGTGACGGTTGTGGAACCGGATGTGGGGCCGATGGCGTGCGGGGAGTTCGGCCCCGGTCGGCTGCCGGAGGTGCCGGCGATAGTGGCAGCGATTGAGAGGCAGTTCGGGGACGGCCCTTTGAACGGGCGGCATGTGCTGGTGACGGCTGGGCCGACGCATGAATCGATTGATCCGGTGCGCTACATCGCCAACCGGTCGAGCGGAAAGCAGGGGTTTGCCATTGCCGGCGCGCTTGCAGCGCTGGGCGCGCGGGTGACGCTGGTGGCCGGGCCGGTGCATCTGCCGACGCCTTCGGGCGTGACCCGGGTGAATGTTGAGACGGCGCGCGAGATGGCGGACGCTGTGGAGGCTGCGCTTCCGGCGGATGCTGCCGTGATGGTGGCGGCCGTTGCCGACTGGCGGGTGGAGGCGGCGGCCTCCAAGATCAAGAAGGGGGAGGGTGGGCCTCCGGCGCTGGGGCTGACCGAGAATCCGGACATATTGGCTGGGCTGTCGGTGCATCCGCGCCGGCCGAGCCTGGTGGTGGGCTTTGCGGCCGAGACTGACGAGGTGATCGCGCATGCCAAGGCCAAGCTGGCGAAGAAGGGGTGCGACCTGATCGTTGCCAATGATGTGTCGGGCGACGTGATGGGGGGCGACCGGAACCTGGTTCATCTGGTGAGTGCGGCGGGCGTGGAGACCTTGCCGGAGGGGCCCAAGGATGCGGTTGCGCGGATGCTGGCGGAGCGGATTGCGGGGGTTCTGAATGGTGAAGGTTGAAGTCGTTCGGATGGGGCATGCAGCCGACCTGGCGCTGCCTTGCTATGCGACCGACGGGGCGGCGGGGATGGACGTGCTGGCGGCTGTCGAGGCGGACCTGGTGCTGCTGCCGGGTGAGCGCACAGCTGTGCCGACAGGGCTGATGATGGCGGTGCCGGCGGGGCATGAGATGCAGGTGCGGGCGCGGTCCGGGCTGGCGCTGAAGGAGGGTTTGGCCGTGCTGAACGCGCCGGGGACGATCGACAGCGACTACCGGGGCGAGGTGAAGATCATCCTGGCGAACCTGGGGGCGACGAGCTTCACCATCACGCGCGGGATGCGGATCGCGCAGCTGGTGCTGGCGCCTTATGTGCGCTGCGGGTGGGCCGAGGTGGCGGACCTGGACGCGACAGCGCGGGGGCAGGGCGGGTTCGGATCGACCGGCCGGCACTGATGCTGTCTGATGAAGAGCTTGATCGGTACCAGCGGCACATCGTGCTGCGGGAGGTCGGCGGGCGGGGTCAGGCGGCGCTGAAGGGGGCGACGGTCGCCGTGGTTGGCGCCGGCGGGCTGGGGAGCCCCTGCCTGCAGTATCTGGCGGCGGCGGGCGTGGGGCAGATCACCATCATCGACGATGACGTTGTGAGCCTGAGCAACCTGCAGCGGCAGGTGCTGTTCGGGACGGACGATGTCGGGCGGCCGAAGGTTGAGGCGGCGGCCGAGCGATTGCACGCCTTGAACCCGCATGTGGTGGTGGAGGCGCTGCCGGTGCGGCTGACGGCCGAGACGGCGCAGGTGCTGCTGTCGCAGCATGACGTGGTGGCGGACGGCTGCGACAATTTCCGGACGCGCGACGTGGTCAATCGGGCCTGTGTTGCGCTTGGCATTCCGCTGGTATCGGCGGCGATCGGGCCGTTCGAGGGGCAGTTGGGGGTGTTTGCCGGGCATCTGGCGGATGCCCCCTGCTATGCCTGCTACGCGGGCGTGCCCGAGGATGTGCCGGGGACGAGCTGCGCGGATGTGGGGGTGCTGGGGGCTGTTGCCGGGTTGATCGGCGCGGCCCAGGCCTTGGAGGTGCTGCGGCTGATCATCGGCTTTGGCGAAAGCCGGGTGGGGCGCTTGTGGCTCTACGAGGGGCTTGGCGTGGAGGCGCGGAGCATTCGCGTCAGGAAGGATCCGAAATGTCCGGTCTGCTCCTGATCGTGTCCGAGGCGGAAGGGGAGCGCTTTGCGGCGGCTGTGGAGCTGGCGGCTTCGAGCGCGGCTCTGGACCGGCCGGTTGCCGTGCTGCTGAGGGGGCCGGCGGTGAAGGCGCTGGGGCGCCCAGCGGTGGCGAAGGCGTTCGACCTGTTGTTCGAGCTGGGGGCCGATGTGGGGATCTGCCAGACGGCGATGGCAGCGCATGGGCTGAGTGCGGCCGACCTGCCGCCGGGCGTGGAGGCGCACGGGATGGTGGGATTCCTCAGCGGACGGGCGGACTGGCAGATCGTGCTGGTCTAGGCCTGGTCGGTGACCTGTGCGTTGCGGAGCAGGGGGTTGGCCCAGGCGTAGGCCGCTAGCACCAGGAGGCCGATTGCGCTGAGCCAGTAGGGGAGGTGGGGCTCGAGCTCGTAGAGGCCGATGCCGATTGCCGGCGCGAGGATGAAGCAGGCGCCGTTGACGGCGGTGACGGCGCCGGCGACGCCGCCCTGTTC
>JBGTBK010000123.1:0-10880 GCA_041749355.1 Sandaracinobacter sp.
GTCACGTCGTGCACCCCGAACCAGCCGTCGGGGGTGCCCGAAGCGCGGGCGGCTGCGATCAGAAGCGGCCAGGCGCGGCGCACTTCGGGCCGCAGCAGCTGGGCCTGTACCCGCCGCGGCAGGCCGCTGTTCCATTCGGCAAGCACGGCTTCGGTGCCTGCAATCACGTCGCTTTCAGCAACAAGGGTGCGGCGCTCGTCGAGCGTTCGGCCGGCGGCGCGGTTGCCCAGCAGTCGGACGAGATAGGGCGATCCCCCGGACATGCGCACAATCAGCGCCCGGGCGGCCGGGGCGAACTCGAGGCCGGTCGCCTCTTCGGCCCTGGCCAGGATCTCCAGAAGCTCGCCGTCGCCCATAGGGCCGACGGCAAGACCCACGATGTTGCGGCGGATCGACGGGGTGAAACCGATCAGCTCGTCGAGGTTCGAGGCAACGCCGGTCAGCAGCAGCTGCACCCGGGCGGCCCGATCCGACAGGTTCTTGATGAGTTCGGCTACATCGCGCCGGAAGGCCGGGTCTGCCACCCGGTCATATTCGTCGAGCACCAGGATGATGCGGGTTCCAATCACCTTCTGGAACAGGTCGGCAAGCTCGCGCGGGTCGACCGGGTCAGGGCCCAGCAGGTCGGCGAAGCTGCGGTTGTGCTCGCGCTCGTCGGCGGTGGGCGAGACATTGGCGTTGTAGAGCAGCGGAATCTCGGCCGCGAATGTGCGGAACATGTTGTCGAACCGGGCCTCGACTCCACAACTGCCGTAGAGAACGAGGTAGCGCGCCTCCCGGGCGGTTTCGGCGAACACATGCACCAGGCTGGTCTTGCCGATGCCGCGCTCGCCATACAGCACGACATGCGCGCGCTGCTGCTCGATCGCCGTGATCAGGCTGGACAGCGTGTCGATCCGGCCGGCAAGCCGCTCGCGCGATGTGACGGGCTGCGAGGCGGAGAGCGCATCGGCCAGCGCAAGGCGGGCACGCGCCGGGCTCATCTCGTGCATTCCCATGGCCGCGTCGCCGATGTCGTCGGTTGCGTCGACGGCAAAGCGGGGAAGGGTGGAAACGGGGAGGCCCGTGCGGTCGGGCCGGGGTCCAGGCGGATTGCCGGCACTGCCGCTGCGGTCACGCCGGAAGATCATGCCTGCGCCCTTCCACAGCCCGGCATCCCGACGGCGACGTCTGCGAGGCCGTTCGGGCAACGGACTCCATTGCAACGCCTCATTGCCCCAAAAGCGGGCGGCTGCTGCCCAGCGTTCACCTGCATCCGCTCCTTCACGGCCTTGCCCTGCTCCTTTCGACCCCGTTCACCTGTCGATTGCAAGTGACGGAACTTTCGGGGAATCCGACACCCCGGTGCAACTCGCAGATGCCACGGGCTGTCTCATGGCCATAGCCCATAACGGCACTGTGTAACAATCTTTCGCCTTGTGCGCTGCAGCCAAGCCTTTGATTTGCTCGGTCGCCGGCTGTAAGGAACGACCGGCAAAGCCAGTGCACCGGCGACTTGCCGAGGCAAGGCGATTGCCGCTTGACCGTATCTTGCTGTCGCTTGATTGGAACCAATGGCCTGCTCCTGCAGCAGGCGTACCGAAGGGAGAGTGCGTGTCGCAGGGGTCAAAGCTGCAGGATGTCGGGCTGCTGGAAGTCGGGTTGCCTGTCCCGGCCCTTGCCGTTTGCGCCGCCGGGTTCCGCCCGCCGCTGGCATTTGCGCCCCTTGCGATCGGTTGTGCGCTGCTTGGCGCCAGTCTTCTGGGTGGAGCCCCGGCTGCCGCACAGGCCCAGCAGGTCAACACCCGGGTCCAGCCGATCGTTCCCGGCACGCGCTTCGACCCGCCCCCGGGAGCAGTGGTCGACGACCCGAACCGGGTCTTCGCAGACGAAGGGCCGGTGTTTGCGCCGCTGGAAATCGTCGGTGCACTCGGGCTGCGCCCTTTCGCTTCGCTTGTCGCCGAATATGACAACAACATCGCCCGGCTTGGCGATGGCGAACAGCTGTCGGGGCGTTTCAATTCCAAGTCCGACTGGATATTCCGGCCCAGCATCGGGGTCAGCGCCGAGCGGCCGATCGGGCAGCAGCGCCTGTTTGCAAGGGCAACGCTCGGGCGGACCTATCATGCCCGCAACACGCAGCTCGACAGCAACCGGATCAACCTTGGCGGTGGCCTAGGATTTGTCCTCGGCTCCAGGTGTGGCGGCCAGCTCAGCGCCGGCTACAGCAAGAGAGACTCCCTGATCGGCGGCTTCGATGATGCGGCGGCTGCAACGAGCGAAAGCTCGACCTTTGGATCCACCTTGTCCTGTTCCACGGTTTCAGGCCTTACCGGTTCGGTTGGATACAGCCGAGGCAAGCGACGGAACAAGACAGACGACCCATCCATCGACCGCAGCTTTGCGGATGCCAACTTCCAGTCGCTCAACGGCAGCATCGGCTATCGTGTCGGAGCTCGCGGGCAGGTCGGCGTGTCCGCCGGCTGGAGCGAGAACATCTATCCCAACCAGTTGATCCTGGGCGAGCAGAACAGCAACGAAATCCAGAGCCTATCCCTGTTCGGCAGCTATCGGATCGGGTCGACCCTCCGCGCCGATGCGTCCATCGGTCAGACAAAGGTGTCTTCGCCGGTGCCGGGCTCGACGAGTTTCTCGGGCGGGACCTGGAATCTGGGTGTCGCCTATTCGGGCAATAGGATCGGCGCGAACCTGTCGACCGGGCAAAGCGTTCAGGGCGGTGGCAACCAGGCGGCAAACTTCTCGATCGCCCGGAATTTCCTGGCCAGTGCCAGCTACAGGTTGAACGACTCCATGTCCGTCGCGGCTGGCTACACCCATTCGAACCAGGATTTTCGCGGCACTTCTCTGATCCCGGAAACGCAATCGCTCAGCACCAGCACGACGGACCGGGTGTTCATCGGCGCTGACTATCGGTTGTCGCGCTTGCTCAGCTTCAGCGTCGACCTTAACCATCAACGCCGCTCGACAGAGCCGGCAAGTTTCGGCTTCAAGTCGACAAGCATCCTTTTCGGCATCAGGACCCGTTTCTGATGCAGGCCCCCGAACCACAAGCCTCTGACCCACCAGCCTTGGAGAGACCTGAATGGCAACCATGACAAAGGGCATTGCAGCGGCGGCCATGACCGCAAGCGAACCGCTTCGACGGCTTGCCTTGCTGCTGCTTGCCGGGCTGATGGCCCTTCTTCTGGCGCCGGCAGCGCTTGCCCAGGCAGCCGCACCGGCCGGCGCGCCAACGCCCGGTTATGTGCTTGGCCCCAACGATGGTGTCTCCGTCGTCGTGTACGGCCAGTCGGAGTTCACGGTCGCAACCCGGGTGAAGCCGGACGGGTCCATTGTGCTTCCACTGATCGGCAAGGTGCAGGCCCAAGGCAAGACTGTGCTGACCCTTGCCGACGAGATCACCCGCAAGCTGGTCCAGGGCAATTTCCTGCGCGATCCGATCGTGAACGTCGAGGTCACCGAGCCCGCCAGCAGCTATGTCCGTGTGGCGGGCAAGGTGGGGGCCCCGGGGCTGGTTCCGCTGGACCGGTCGAACCGCCTGCTCGAAATCCTTCTGCGCGCCGGCTGGGTGCAGGACGCCGGAAGCGAGATCATTTATGTCCGGCGTGCCGCCGACGGCAAGGAGGTCGAGATCAGCACCAAGGATCTCGCCCGCGGAACCATTGCCGATCTCGTGCTGCAGCCCGGTGACACGGTGTTCGTGCCGGCCTCGGAACTCGTCTACCTGACCGGTGCCGCAATGTCGCCGGGTGCCTATCCGATGAAGCGCGACATGACCGTGTCCGACCTGCTTGCGATGGCAGGCGGGGTTGGCCCGATGGGGTCGTCCGGCAAGTTCGGATTGAAGCGCGGCGACGAAAAGGAAGTCGACGTCACGGGGACCGAAAAGCTGCAACCGGGTGACGTTATCCGGGTCCGCGAGCGGTTGTTCTGAGGAGGTTAGATCGATGAGCATTATCCAGTTCCTCAGGATCCTGCTGGCGCGGTGGAAGCTGATCCTCGCCACCATGCTTGCCTGCCTCGTGGTCGCGACAACCATCGCGATGTTGCTGCCCAAGCGCTACCCGGCAACGGCGCGCGTGCTGTTCGAAGCCAAGACCGACCCGGTGACGGGCGAAGTGCTGATGGGCGGCCGTGGAAGCACCTATGTCGGCACGCAGATGCAGATCATCACCGACATGCGGGTCGCCGGCGCTGTGGTCGACCGGCTGGGCCTCGTGAACGACCCGACGCTGCGAGCTGCCTATGAGGCCTCCGGCCGGACTGCCGAGGATGGCGGCATGCGCGCCTGGCTTGGCCAGCAGATCATCGACAGCACGTCGGCGGCTGTCGTTCGCGGCTCCAACATCATGGAAATCACCTACCAGACCAGCGATCCGGAGCGGGCAAAAGCAATCGTCGGCGTCATCCGTGATGCCTATATCGGGGAATCGCTTCGCCTGCGCACCGATCCGGCCGGCCGGACCGGTGTCTGGTACCGCGAGCAGACCGGTGTTGCCCGCGAGGAACTGACCAAGGCAGAGGCAGCCCTTTCCGACTTCATGACCAAGAACAACGTGACCGTCGTGAACGGCGTCGACAGCGAAACGGCAAAGCTTGCCTCGCTGCAGGCCGCCCTTCAGCAGGCGCAGGGCATGGAAAGCACCAACACGCTTTCGACCACCACGCGCCTTGCCAACGACCCGGTCGCCGACCAGCTGGAAATCCAGCTGGCCGCTGTCGAGGACGAACTGGCGCTTGCCGGCGCTCGCCTTGGCACGGCGCACCCCACCTACAAGGCCATCCAGGCACGGCGGAACACGCTGGCAAGCCAGGTCAGCCAGGCCCGGTCGCGTTCACAGCAGAGCGTTTCGGCCATGTCGGGTGCAGTCAAGCAATCGGTTGCCGAACTGACCCGCCAGGTCGATGCCCAGGCCAAGCTGGTGCTGTCGCGCAAGCCGATCCTCGACGAACTGCTGCGCCTGTCGCGCGAAGTCGAGATGAAGCGCGCCCAGTATGAGGAAGCGAACAGGCGCACCGACGCGCTTCGGCTCGCCTCCGACCAGTCGGAACCCGGCATCACGATCATGGGCGACCCGGTTGCCTCGAACACGCCTTCCTATCCCAAGGTCGGACAGATCGCGTTGATCTCGGCACTGATGGGCCTCGGGCTCGGGTTGGTCATGGCGCTGCTCATGGAATTCGCGGCACGCCGCGTCCGCGGCCACGAGGACCTTTCGTTCGCAGCCGGTGCACCGGTGCTTGCGGTTGTCGGCTCCAGCCAGCCGTCCACGCTTCGTCTCAAGCTCCAGAGACTTTTCGGCCGCCGGACCCGCGAGGATTCGGAAGGCGACCTGCAGGCGATCTGACATGACCGATCTCGACACCACCCAAGGCCGCCTGCCGGCAGATCCGGCGCTGCCGGATTCGCTTCTGAAGACAGGGGCCCTGAACGACGACGAAGCGCGCGCAGTGGCAGCGCACCAGTCGCAGTCAGGGCTCACCTTCGATGAATCCGCCGTGGCGCTTGCACTTGCCACCGAAGAGGATGTGCTGATCGCGCGGCAGACCCTGCAGGGCAGCCTCGCCATGCAGCTGGCGCCGTCGGAAGCCCTGTCGGACGAGCTGCTTGTCCAGTCCGATCCGTCCAGCCCGCAGGCCGAGATGCTTCGCCTGCTGCGGACCCAGATCATCGCCCAGCATGTCGGCGCCGGCCGCCGGGCCTTTGCCGTGTGCGGCGCGACAGACGGGTCGGGCGCCACCTTCATCGCCGCCAACCTGGCCGTCGCGCTGTCGCAGGTCGGCATCAAGACGCTGCTGGTCGATTCCAATCTGCGCAACCCGCGGATCGATGCGATGTTCGGCATCGACCCGAACGGGCCGGGGCTGTCGACCTACCTGTCGCTCGAAGTGAACCGCCCCGAGCGGGTGGTCTATCCCAATGTGCTGCCCAACCTGTCGGTCGTGCCGGCCGGTCCGCCAGTCGGCCGCCCGCAGGAGCTGTTGTCGGGCGCCCGTTTCCGCAGCGGTGTCGACATCCTGCTGCGCCAGCATGACGTCGCGATCTTCGACACGCCGGCCACCAACGAGAACAGCGATGCCCTCACGGTTGCCGGCGTGCTTGGCTATGCGCTCGTCGTCGCGCGGCGGAACCACGCCTATGTGAAGGATGTGCAAACCCTTGCCTCGCAGCTGGTTGCGTCGCGGGCGACGGTGATCGGGTCCGTCCTGAACGATTTCGCCTGAGCAGGCCGCAGCAAAAGGGGGTCTGATGACAGTGGCTCTGCCAGTCGAGCAAAACCAGTGGCTGGGGCATGCGCTGCGCCAGCCGGTGCTGGCGCTTGGCCTGCTGCTGACCATATTGCCGACAGTGCTTGCGATGGCGCAGCAGAGCTGGAGCCAGGAATCGGGCGTTCACGGACCGCTCGTCCTTGCCACTGCCGTCTGGCTCATCTGGCGCAACTGGGACGAGATCCGCAGCGAGGCGAGACCCGGCAACCTCTGGCTCGCCATGCCGATCGTTGTGCTGATGTCGGCGGCCTATGTGTTTGGCCGCGCCTTCAATTTCCTTCTGATCGAAGTGGCGGCCCTGCTGGTTGCGCTGATCGCGATTGCCTATGCCTATGTCGGCCACCGCGTGCTGCTGAAGATGTGGTTTCCGATCTTCTATTTGCTGTTCCTGATTCCGCTTCCGGGCTGGCTGATGGACAGCATCACCCAGCCGCTGAAGGTGTTGGTGTCGGACATCACCACCTGGATCCTGTCGTCTGTCGGCTATCCGATCACCCAGGTGGGGGTCACGATCTACATCGCCCAGTACCAGCTCTTGGTGGAGGATGCCTGCGCCGGGCTCAACTCGCTGATCAGCCTGACAGCGGTCGGATTGTTCTACATCTACCTGATGCACAACGCCTCGTGGCGCTATTCCGCGCTTCTGCTGGCGCTTCTGCTGCCGATCGCCATTGCAGCCAATGTGGTCCGGGTGATCATCCTGGTGCTGCTCACCTACTATGCCGGCAATGAGGTGGCCCAAGGCTATCTGCATGACTTTGCCGGGATCGTCACCTTCGTGTCGGCGCTGCTGTTGATCTTCCTGATCGACAAGCTGCTGTCCCCCATCCGCAGGCGACTTACCCCCAGTGACGAGGAGGCAGGCAGTGCTGGGGCGGCGTGACCTTCTTCTGGGCCTTCCGCTCGTTGCCGCATCTGCTGGCGCCTTTGCACTGACGCCGCGCAACCGGCTAAACCTTCTGGGCGAAAAGCAGCTCGAGGACATGGTGCCTCTGTCGATTGCCGGCTGGACTGTCACGCCCTCCAATGCCGTCGTACTTCCGGATGCCGAGGAAGGTTCGCTTTCGGCGCGTCTTTACGACCAGACCGTCAGCCGGCTCTACACGTCGGACAGCGACGAACCGGTGATGATGGTGATCGCCTATGGCAGCACCCAGTCGGATCAGCTGCAGTTGCACCGCCCCGAGGTCTGCTACACGGCAGTCGGCTTCGAAATCACGCGGGCAGAGAAAGTGTCTGTTCCGCTACGGGGCAAAGTCCAGCTTCCCGCGCGCGAGCTGGTGGCAACCAGCAACGATCGGGTGGAGCCGATCCTCTACTGGACCAGGGTGGGCGACTTCCTTCCGGCCAGTGGCAACGAGCAGCGGCTGATGAAGCTCAGGTCCGAAATGCGCGGCTATGTGGCAGATGGCGTGCTTGTGCGCCTGTCGACCATCGGCGACCCCACCCCGCAGAAGTTCGAGATGCTGCAGCGCTTTGCCCGCGAAATGCTTGCGGCGACAAACCCCGTCGGGCTTCCGGCTCTGGTGGGCAGGCCCCTTGCGGCCGAATTGAAGGCCGCCGCCTGATGCCTTTGGTTCGGCTTCCCGCAGCAGCACGGGGCACGCGGCTTGCGCCGGCCCGGCTTTCAGTCGCCCTGGTTGCCGAAGGGACGCAGGAAATAGTGAATGAAGCCAAGGATCGCCAGGATTCCACCAACCGAGACGGCGTGCAGCAGAGCGCTGTTGTCGTCGATGGCCTTGTTTCCGACCTGGTTGATCACCGCGCAGGCCACGGATGCCGCGAAGTAGGGCCACATCTGGTCGCGCTCAGGCCCGACCGACCGTTGCAGGAACAGGACAATCAAGCCCGCAAAGATTGCGACTGTGACCCAGTCGTAGACGGTTTCCATTCCAGGGCCCTCCCCAAGACACACAGGAGCCACGCGCTTCGGCCACGCCCAGCCCCCGAGGTCAATGCCTCGCCGCGCCGCGCCGCGCAAGTGGAACAGACATGGCGGGGGCACCCGTATCGGGTCCGCAATGGTGAACGACTGTCCTTTGCAGTGGTCGCGGGGGGCGCCGGCCTGTGAACGACATCGGACCTCCGACAACAACCAGGGCCCGCCCGGTTTCGCCCGGACTGGCGTCGCGGGCGTCCGTTCCGATCGACCTCGTCATCTTCGCGGTCCGGGTGTTCGAGTTCCTCACCGTCATCCTTGCCGGCATCGTTGCACTCAGCCTGTGGTCGGATCGGATCATCGCCGAGCAGACGCCCGTCTATGGGCGAACGATGCTGGCCGGTGCGCTGATCTTTGCCCTGGTCGCCGAAATCATGGGCACCTACGATGTCGATTGCCACTTCTCCATGCGCAAGGCGTGGGAGCGGGTGCTCGGCTCGTGGATGGTGACGGGCCTGTTCCTCATCACCATCGGCTTCCTGATGAAGGTCTCCGAGGAGTTCTCGCGCGGCTGGGCGATCACCTGGTTCGTGACGGCTGCCATTATGCTGGCCGGCACGCGGGCTACCATGACGCTCTGGATCCGCCGGCTGAAGGGGCAGGGCGTGTTCAACAGCCGGGTCGCCATCTATGGCGGGTCGGCACAGGGCCAGAAACTCGCGCAGTATATCCGCGGCAACGCCCGCCTCACGATCAGCCTCGTCGGCTTCTTCGACGACCGCCGCGACGGGCGGGTGCCGATCCTGGTGGACGATCTCCCCGTCTTCGGCACGTCCGACGATTTGGTCGCGATGATCCGCGACGACCTGATCGACCAAGTCATCGTGGCGCTGCCCTGGTCGGCCGAGGCGCGGATCCAGCAGGTGGTGCAGAAGCTTGCGCTCACCCCGGTGCGGATCCGCCTGGCGCCCGATCTGGCCAATTTCGCCTTCTCGCACCGCCCGCTGGTTCTGCTTGGCGACATGCCGGTCATCACCCTGTTCGAGCGGCCGATTTCCGGCACCGATGCGATCGTCAAGCGCTTCGAGGACCTGGTGCTGACGGTCGGCATCCTGTTCTTCATCTGGCCCTTCATGCTGCTTGCAGCCCTTGCCGTGAAGCTCGACAGCCCCGGGCCGGTGTTCTTCCGCCAGCCGCGCGAAGGCTTCAACAACCAGCGCTTCGACGTGCTGAAGTTCCGTTCCATGACGCACGACCAGTGCGAGACCGACGGAATCCAGCAGGCGACCAAGGGTGACAAGCGGGTGACCCGGGTCGGCAAGGTCATCCGCGCGACCTCGATCGACGAGTTGCCGCAGCTGCTGAACGTGCTGAAGGGCGACATGAGCCTTGTGGGCCCGCGCCCGCATGCCCCCTCCACCAAGGCGGCCGGCAAGCCCTTCCACGAGGTGGTGCAGACCTACGCTGCCCGCCACAAGGTGAAGCCGGGTATCACCGGCTGGGCCCAGGTGTGCGGCTGGCGCGGCGAGACCGACACCGAGGAAAAGCTGGTGAAGCGCCTCGAGCACGACCTCTACTACATCGAGAACTGGTCGGTTCCCTTCGACCTCTACATCCTGGTGCGCACCGTGTTCGCGGTGATCTTCCCGAAGAACGCGTTTTAGGCCGAAGGCGGCCAGCGTCAGCGCAAAGCGCTGATCGCAGGACTCGCCGAAGGCCCGGCCGGCGGGGCGGGGGCAACCGCCCCCGAACCCGTCCGACGACGCGGCTTTGCCGCGCTACTTCCTCTTTTCCTCTCTCTTCCCGCCGTCACGCCGCCGGACTCGCGGGCTTTGCCCGCGGCCGGCTTGTGTCGGCTTGGCCCAACCTAACCCCGCAGCCCCTGATACGCCCCAAGCGCCCGCTCACGCGCCCATTTGTGCTCCACGATCGGCGCCGGATAGCCCCGACAACCCCGCTCGAACGGGCCGTGGATCTCGGAATCGCGCAAGTGCGAAAGCTCGGGCACCCAGCGCCGGACATAGGCAGCGGCCTCGAATTTCTCGCTCTGCCCGATCGGTGCAAAGATCCGGTAATAGGGGGCCGAATCCACGCCCGAGCCCATCACCCACTGCCAGCCCATCGCGTTGTTGGCGACGTCGGCGTCGACCAGCGTGTCCCAGAACCAGCGCTCGCCTTCGCGCCAGTCGATCAGCAGATGCTTCACCAGGAAGCTCGCGGCCACCATCCGCACCCGGTTGTGCATCCAGCCCGTGGCCCACAGCTGGCGCATCCCGGCATCGACCAGCGGATAGCCGGTTCGGCCCTGCTGCCATGCGCGCAGCAGCCGGGCGCCGTCCTCGCTGTCCACGTCGGTCCAGGGCATGCGGTCGAACTCGGGGCGGTACGGCGCGCTCGCAGACTGCGGGAACTGGTCCAGCGTTTCGTGGGCGAAATCGCGCCACACCAGCTGGCGCGTCCAGGGGGTGGCCGCTTGGCCGGCCGCATCGACGGCCGCGTGCCAGCAGGCGGCCGGCGAAATCTCGCCGAAGTGCAGATGGGCCGACAGGGTGGAGGTCGCAGGCTCCGAGGGAAAGTCGCGGCGCACGTCATAGGCTGGCACGAAGGGAAGGAAGGCCTTCAGCGCAGCCGCAGCCCCGGCCTCGCCGGGGGTCCAGTCGAAGCCGGCCGCCCAATCGGGGCTGCGCGGCAACAGGGCCCAGTCCGCAAGCCGGTCGCCATCAGGAGCGGG
>JBGTBK010000124.1:0-7129 GCA_041749355.1 Sandaracinobacter sp.
GTGCGCGGTGCAGGCGCTGGAACAGCGGCACGCCGAAGTGGCTTTCCAGCTGCGCCACCTGGCGGCTGATGGCCGACTGCGTCAGCGACAGCTCGTCGGCGGCGCGCGTGAAGCTCAGCGTGCGGGCGGCGGCATCGAAGACGCGCAGCGCGTTCAGCGGAAGGAGCGAGCGCTTCATCAGTTCGAAGCGCCCTTCGCATCGGGCGAGAGAAGGTCGAAGGCCGGAATTTCCACCTCGAAGCGGCGGCCGCCCGGGTCCTCCATGCCGAAGGCGCCACGCATCTGGCCCATGGGCGTTGCCAGCGGACAGCCCGAGACATAGTCGTAAGCCCCGCCGGCATGGATGATCGGCTGTTCACCGACAACGCCCTCGCCCATCACGTCGCGCCGCTCGCCATGGCCGTCGATGATGATCCAGTGGCGGTCGAGCAGCTGCACCTGCATCCCCGAGCCATTTTCCACGCGGACATGATAGTGCCAGACCCAATGGCCCTTTTCGGGATCGGACTGGTCGCCGGCATAGCGGGGCTGAACGCGCACGGTGATGCCCTCGGTGGTGGCAACCGCCGTGAAAAGCCCCGGGATACTCACAGCCCTGCGGCCTTCAGCGCTTGGTCCAGATCCTCGATCAGGTCCAGCGGGTCTTCCAGACCAACGGACAGGCGGAGCATTCCCTCGCCGATGCCCATTTCGGCGCGGATCGCTTCGGCGACGCTGGCGTGGGTGGTGGACGCCGGGTGGGTCATCAGCGTGCGGCTGTCGCCCAGATTGTTGGAGATGTCGATCAGCTGAAGCGCATCGAGCAGCGCATGGGCCTGCGGCCGGCCGCCATCGACATGCAGCGCCAGGATCGTCCCCCCAGCGCTCATCTGCGCCTTCGCAAGCGCGTGCTGCGGGTGGGACTTCAGGCCCGGATAGAGCAGGCGCGGCAGGCGGGTTTCGAGGAACTCGGCCACCATTTGCGCATTCTGGCAGGCCCGCGTCACGCGCAGCTCCAGCGTCTCGAGGGCTTTCAACACCACCCAGGCGTTGAAGGGCGAGAGGATCGGGCCGGTGTGGCGGGTGAAGGCGAGGTAGCACTTCTCCATCCATTCGGCCGGGCCCATCACGGCGCCCGCAAGCACCCGGCCCTGCCCGTCCATCAGCTTGGTGGCGGAATAGGCGACGATGTCGGCGCCAAGCTCAAGCGGGCGCTGCACGATCGGGCTGGCAAAGGCGTTGTCGACGATGACGAGCGCGCCGCGTTCATGGGCGATGTCGGCGACGGCGCGGATGTCCACGATGTCGAGCGTGGGGTTGGCCGGTGTTTCCAGGAACACGGCCTTGGTGTTGGGGCGCATTGCCTTTGCGAAGGCTTGCGCATCGCGGCCGTCGACCGTGGTGGTCTCCACCCCGAAGCGGGGGAGGATGGTGTCGACCAGCACCCGGCACGAGCCGAACAGCGCGCGGCCGGCCACCAGATGGTCTCCCGCGGACAGGGTGGAGAGCAGCGTCCCCGACATGGCGGCCATGCCCGAAGCCGACGCTCGGCAGCTTTCCGCACCTTCGATCAGCGCGAGCCGCTCTTCCAGCATCTCGACCGTGGGGTTCTGCAGCCGCGAATAGGTCATGCCCTTGGCTTCGCCGCGGAAGCGGGCGGCGGCTTCCTCGGCGCTGTCATAGCAATAGCCCGAGGTGAGGAAGATCGCCTCGGAGGTTTCGCCAAATTCGCTGCGGGCGGTGCCCCCGCGCACGAGGCGGGTGGCTGGGCGCCAGTTTGCGGTGACGGACCTGTCCTGGCCGGTTGTGCGTTTCATCGCCCCTACCTAGCGGCGAAAGCGAAGGCGGCAAAGAGCATGCGGACGGCGGGTGTGACAGCCGCACGCGGTTGCGGTTGCGGCGCGCTTGGCGTATCGGCATCGAAACTTCCTTAACGAGGGTCTTTCATGCGGATCTGGCTTCCAATTCTGGGTGCGGGCGTTCTTCTGGCAGCCGCGGGCATGGTGGTGTCGGCGGTGAATGCACAAACGGCTGCCACCCCTGCACCGGCGGCCAAGAGCCTGCAGGATTTCCAGCTCACCCGGATCGACGGCCGGCCGCTTCCTGCCACTGCCACCAAGGGCAAGGTGGTGCTGCTGGTGAACACGGCGAGCTTCTGTGGCTTCACCCCGCAATATGAAGGCCTGCAGCAACTGCAGACAACGCTGGGGCCCAAGGGCTTCACCGTGCTGGGCGTGCCTTCGGGCGATTTCGGCGGCCAGGAATATGAGAAGGCCGGCGAGATCAAGGAGTTCTGCGAGAGCAAGTTCGGGATCACCTTCCCCATGACCGAGAAGGCCGTGGTGAAGGGACCCAATGCCATTCCGCTCTATCGCTGGGCGAAGGCGAGCCTTCCGACCGAAAACGAGCCCAAGTGGAACTTCCACAAGATCCTGATCGGCAAGGACGGCAAGCCGATTGCCGGCTTCAACAGCAAGGTCGAGCCAACCAGCCCTGAGCTGAAGGCGGCAATCGAAAAGGCGCTGAAAGCGTGATCCGCGCGGGCCTTCTGCTGTCGGCCGGCCTGCTGCTGGCGGGGTGCGGGCAGAAGGCGGAAGAAGCGCCCAAGGTGGAGGCTCCTGCCAAGCCGACGCTGGCAAGCGCTGCGAGCAGCGTTGCCTACACCTGTGAGAAGGATCTGCCCATCACGGCGATCCACGGCACCGACAAGGACGGCAAGCCCGACCTGGCGCTGATCATCAAGGGCCAGGATTTCCGGCTCACACCGAGCCCGGTCGAGGGGCGCTTCACCACCCAATATGGCCTCGAGCCGGGGCTGGGCCTCGCCTGGGTGGAGCAAGGCGACGAGGCGCTGCTGCAGCAGGCGCCGTTCAAGACCATCGACGACCCGAAGGTCGCGCAGACCATCCGCACCTGCAAGGTGAAGACGGAGCCGAGCGGAGCGGCAAGCGAATAGGGCTGCTTTCTCCGGGACAAACCCACCCCCGCCCCTCCCTTCTCCGCTGCGCGGGAGGGAGGGGAGATCAGGTGCGGCTTGTCGGGCTTCTTGGTCTCCCCTCCCTGCAAGGGAGGGGTTGGGGGTGGGTATCTGTTCGGCTTTCGACCACACTCAGAATTGCGTGAGCAACGCCTTCCACATTCTCCAAGACCTCGTTGTTCCAAAACCGGAGGACTTGCCAGCCTTGGGCCTCAAGCCAAGCAGTGCGACGCTCATCCGTCTCTGACGTTGCATGCTGGCCGCCATCGAGTTCAATTGCGAGGCGGGCTTCGCGGCAGGCGAAGTCGAGGATGAACGGGCCAACGGGGAGTTGGCGGGTGAAGCGGGGGCGGTAGGGGCGGAGGTGTGCCCAAAGGCGGCGTTCGGCTGGGGTGCTGTTGTTGCGAAGACTGCGGGCACGCGCTGTCTGGGCTGGCGGGATCCGGGGCATGCGCCAAGACTGAAGGGTAAGGCTTTCAGCGGCAAGCGCCGATTGACCCACCCCCGGCCCCTCCCTTCTCCGCTTGGCGGGAGGGAGGGGAGAGGCTCAGCTCCTCAACTCCGCAGCGCCTCGATCGGGCTGAGCTTCGCGGCGCGCGTCGCGGGCCACCAGCCGAAGAAGATGCCGATGCCGGCGGAAATCGCGAAGCTGATGATCACCGACATTGGCGTGATGACCGTGGTGAAGGGTAGCAGCTTGCCGGCCAGAAGGGCAAAGCCTGTGCCCATGGCGACACCGATCAGGCAGCCCACCAGGCTCAGCATCAGCGCCTCCAGCAGGAACTGGAGCCGGACAGCGGCTCGACTTGCGCCGATTGCCATGCGGATGCCGATCTCGCGCGTGCGTTCGGTGACCGACACCAGCATGATGTTCATGATGCCGATGCCGCCCACCACCAGGCTGATGCCGCCGATCGCGCCGAGCAGGTAGGAGATCGCGCCAGTGGTTTCCTGGAAGGTCTCGCCGACGGATGTGATGTTGGTGATCTGGAAGTCGTCGGGCTCGGTCTCGGTGAGCTGGTGGCGGCGGCGGAGCATCTGCTTGATGGCCTCTTCCATGCCCGGCAGCGCCTCTGGCGTGGCGACCGAGACGGAGATGGTGCGCACCGAGCGGCGGAAGGCGCCCCCGCCCTGCACGAGCCGCAGCGCCGAGTTCAGCGGCAGCACGATGGTGTCGTCGCGGTTGGAGCCGCCGATGCCCTGCCCGCGCGTGGGGAGGATGCCGATCACGGTGAAGGACACGCCGCGGATTCGGATCTGCTGGCCGATCGGATCGTTGGCGCCGAACAGCTCGTCGGCAACCGTTTCCCCGATGACAGCCACCCGCGCGGCCGAGCGGTTTTCCATTTCGGTGAAGGGGCGGCCGCGAGCGGGGTACCAGTCCTGCACGGCAAACCAGCTTGGCGTGGAGGAGGAGACCTGGGTCTGCCAGTTGGCAGGGCCTGCAACCACCTGGGCGCCGAAGGCCGATTGCGGCGCGGCAGCCACCACCTGCGACAGCGCCTCGATCGCGGCGGCATCATCCAGCGTGAGAGTGGGCGCGGTGCCCAGGCCTTGCGCAAAGCCCCCGCCCGAGCGCGCGGCGCCCGAGGTGATGATGAGCAGGTTGGAGCCCAAGGAGCTGATCTGCTGCTCGATATAGCGCTGCACGCCCGCGCCGATGGCGAGCATCAGGATAACGGCTGCCACGCCGATGATCATGCCAAGCATTGTGAGGATCGAGCGCAGCCGGTTCGCGATCAGCGCGCTCCAGGCCTCGGCGAGCATTGCACCTAGCACGGTGCGGCCTCCGGCGACCGGGCACCCATCGAACAGGTTCGATGGGACCCGGGCCAAGGGCTCTGCCCTTGGAACCCGGCAGGGAAATGATTTCCCTGCACCCTCGGAGATGGTGCGACACCTGGGGGTTGGTGGGTGCTCCCGGGACTCAACGCCTGCGGCGCTGTCTTGCTGCGCCGCAGGCATTCCAAATGCGAACGAGGCGCAGGTCTGGAGGTGGAACGCCAACTCCGTGGGTGCAGGGTACACGGTACCCTGCCGGGTGCAGGGCAGGGCCCTGCCCGCCGGAGGCAAAGGCAACGCCCCTCAAGCATGCGCATAATCATGCCCGGCGCCTGCCAGCGCCTGCTTCGTTGGCGGGCCATCATAGGTGATGCGACCGTCCTGGATGCGGACCACCCGGTTGGTGGCGGCGGCCACGCCGGGATCGTGGGTGACGAGGACGGCGGTGACGCCCTGTTCGCTGTTCAGCTGGCGGAACATGGCGAGGATTTCGGAGCCCGTCTTGGTGTCGAGCGCGCCGGTCGGTTCGTCGGCCAGAAGCAGGCGGGGACGGTTCGCAAGGGCACGCGCGACCGCGACGCGCTGCGGCTGGCCGCCCGACAGCTGGGCCGGGCGGGAGAGTTCCTTGCCGGCAAGGCCGACCAGCGCGAGCAGCTCGTCGGCCCGCACGTTGCGCTCTTTCAGGCTGTGCCCGGAATAGACCAGCGGCAGGGCCACATTTGCGCGGGCCGACAGGCGGGGCAGCAGGTTGAACTGCTGGAAGACAAAGCCGATTGCGTCGTTCCGAAGCTTTGCCAGCGCCTTTTCGTCGAAGTCGGTGATGTCGGTGCCGTCGAAGCGGTAGCTGCCTTCGGTCGCGGAATCGAGGCAGCCGATGATGTTCATCAGCGTCGACTTGCCCGAGCCCGACGGCCCCATGATCGACAGGAACTCGCCCTGGGCGACCGTGAACGACACGCCGTGCAGCGCTCGGAAGGCGCCGGCTTCGGACGCATAGTCCTTCACGACTCCTTCGAGGTCTAGGACGGGGGCTGTCACTGGCCGCTGTCTTCCCCGTCTGGTGCCCTCGGATCGGTCTCACCCGTGATGACCTTATCGCCCACCTTCAGCTCGCCGCCCAGCACGATCGAATTCTCGGCGTCGGCTGCGCCCAGGCGGATGCGGCGCGGCTCGGGCTTGCTCTCTGCGCCCAGCACGAAGATCGTCGTGCCGAAGCCGGCGGGCTTCTTCTCCGTGTCGGCAGCCTTGGCCTTTTCGGCGGCCTGCTTGCGGGTCCAGTCCTTGGGCTTCCAGGTCATCGCTGCGTTGGGCACCAGCAGCACATCCTGGTGCTGCTGCACCAGGAAGCGGGCGTTCACCGTCATCCCCGGAAGCAGCGCATTGTCGGGGTTGGCGACGTCCACGACCACGGTGAAGGTGACGACATTCTGCTGGGTGGAAGGGTTCAGCCGCACCTGGCTGACGGTGCCCCTGAACTGGCGGTCGTTGTAGGCGTCGACGGTGAAGTTCACGGTCTGCCCCAGCTTCACCCGGCTGACATCGGCTTCGGCGACCAGCGCCTCGATCCGCATCTGCGTCAGGTCCTGCGCGATGGAGAAGAGCTCTGGCGTCTGGAAGGCGGCTGCGACCGTCTGGCCGATGTCGATCTTGCGGTTGATGATGACGCCCGAGACCGGCGCACGGATGATCGAGAAGGCGAGGTTGGCTCGGTCCTGCTCTGTGCGGGCGCGGGCCGATTTCACCTGGGCTGCCTGCGATCGGGCCGTGGCGACGGCCTGCTCATAATCCTGCTGGCTGATGAAATCCTGCTTGCGAAGCTCGGCCGCGCGGCGGGCATTGGCTTCGGCAAGGGCGGACTGGGCCTGCACATTGGCAAGCGTCGCCTCGGACTGGTCGAGCGCTGCGCGGAACAGCCGGGGGTCGAGCTCGAGCAGCACCTGGCCGGCCGTCACCCGGTCGTTGAAATCGACATTCAGCTTTTCGACCGTGCCCGACACCTGCGAGCCGACATTGACCACGCGGACCGGGTTGATGGTGCCGTTCGCGCTGATCTCCTCGGTCAGGCTGCCGCGCTCGACAGCGGTGACCTGGAAGCGGGCTGCCGGGTCGTCGTCGCGTCGCGAAAAGGCGATGGCTGCCGCGATCAACCCTGCAAGCAGCGCCACGATGCCGATGATGCGCCGTCTGGTCATTGCACTGCGTCTCCGATCTGGCCGATTGCGCGGGCGAGCTGAAGTTCCGAGGAGCGGACTGCGAGTTCGGCCGAAACGAGCTGCTCGCGCGCGCCGGCGAGGCTTGCCTGCGCGTCGAGAAGCTCGGTGATTGTGGCGAGCCCCGAGCGGTAGCGCCCTTGCGCGAGTGCTGCCGCCTCGTCGGCGCTGGCGAGAAGGC